>LNEA01000652.1 GCA_001464855.1 Rhizobiales bacterium Ga0077530 | reverse complement strand
CCCGCGAATGCCTTGGCGAAATCGTCGGCGTGGTCACCGAGCGGTGCGCCGGTCGCGGCGCCGACGACCTCATCGCCATCGTACGCCGCGATCACGACCGCGTCCTTTGACGCAGCAAACCGGCGCAGATAGCCGCTCTCGTAGTCATGCGTGCCGTCGTAAAGGTAGGGCCAGTCGCGGAACACCGTGACGCGGAGCCGCGCGAGTTGCGGGATCGCCGCGCGCATCGCTTCGCCAGTGAGGCTGTCGATACGACAGCTCATGCACGGCCCTGCGCCAGTTCGCGCGCCAGAGCTTCGCCGGCAACCTGGAGCAGCCAATCGGTGAGGTTGTAATAGGTCGTGATCCGCGTGATCCGGCCGTCCGTGATCGCGAAGAACGTGCCGGCGGGGAGCTGGTATTTCTGCCCCGTGGCCGGGGGCAGCCCCTCGTCCGTCTTGATGTACGTGCCGTTGACGTTGAACTCGGCCGCCGCCCGCGCACCGTCAGCGCTGGTCATGATGGCGATGCCGGTCAGCTCCTCCTCGTAGGTCTCGCTCATATGCCGGCAGAAATCGGCAAACGCGGCCTTGCCTACGCGGCGCGCGCCCTGGTTGACGTCGTGGATGACGTTGTCGGCGAGACACGCCAGCATCGCCGCGGTGTCCCCGCCGTTGAAGGCGTCGAAGTAGCGGCGGATCAGGGATTCGGTCGCAGCTTGGGTGGTTTCAGTGGGCATGGATGCGGAGCCTGCGGAGTATGATTGGACGCGCTAATGTCGGATTGGCACAATGAGGACGGAAGGTCCAGAGGCGCAATATTCCTTCTGGAGGTGTGTATCACTGGAGCAGGTCTCCAGCTTGACGGCTCGAATATGAACCTTGCCTTTACGGACCCTCGAGCGCGCCGTCTCTTGCCTCGACCCTGCAAGCGGGTGTAGCCCAGGGCCATGACCCCGCACCTGCGCAACCTCTCAGGTCTCACGCCCGCGGTCGGCTGGCTCGTCGCGTCCGAGCCCGTGCCGTACCCCGAGGCGCTCGCGTTCATGGAAGCGCGTGCCAAGGCCATTGCCGAGGGAACCGCGGGCGAACTCATCTGGCTGATCGAGCATCCGCCGCTCTATACCGCCGGCACCAGCGCCAAAGCAGCCGATCTCGTCGCGCCCGATCGTTTTCCCGTCTACGAAGCCGGCCGCGGCGGCCAGTACACCTACCACGGTCCCGGCCAACGCGTGGCTTACGTCATGCTCGACGTGCGCCGGCGCGGCGGCGACGTCCGTGCGTTCGTGTGCAATCTCGAAGGCTGGATGATCGACACCCTCGCGACCTTCGGCGTCACCGGCGAACGCCGCTCCGACCGCATCGGCGTCTGGGTGCGCCGGCCGGATCGAGGTCCCGCAGTCGAAGACAAGATCGGCGCCATTGGTATCCGGCTGCGCCGCTGGGTCAGCTTTCACGGCATCAGTCTCAACGTCGCCCCCGACCTCGAGCATTTCTCCGGCATCATCCCCTGCGGCGTCCAAACTCACGGCGTCACGTCCCTCGCCGATCTCGGCATGCGCATAGCGTTCGAGCGGCGATACGGCGCGACCTTCGACGCCTAAACCGCCGCCGTCTGTTTCATTATCCAGTCGAGGAACGGTGGCGAGCCGGCGGTGATGTCCAGCACGACAAGCGCGGGGTTGTCGTAGGGGTGCAGGCTGCGCACGGTTTCGACGATGCGATCGGCCAGGGCAGCGCGGGATTTGATGATCATGGCGCATTCGCTGTCACGCTGGCGTTGCCCCTGCCACACGTAGATCGACACCATGCCAGGAAGGATGTTGACGCAGGCGGCGAGGCCATCATCGACCAGCCGGCCGCCGATCCGCTCGGCCTCGTCGCTTGAGGGGAAGGTCGCGTAAACCAGAATAGGCGTGTCTTTTTCCATTGCTTGCTTCCGTCGTCCGGAGCCTTCTACAGTGCGGCCGCGTCCCTCCGCTGCCGGCACGGCATCATGGAGTGTTGCGCGCCGGGATGGAAACCTGATGGTTGAGGTCGCCAAGAAATTCGAGCGGATCGCTTTCGTCGCGAGCGACGTGCCGGAGGCGTGCTCGGCGCGTGACCGGCTGGTTGCGAGCTACGGCAACGTCGAGCCACAAGACGCCGATGCCATAGTCGCGCTTGGCGGCGACGGCCTGATGCTTCAGACGCTGCATCGCTTCATGCGTGACCGGATCCCGATCTACGGCATGAACCGCGGCTCGGTCGGCTTCCTGATGAACGAGTTCGCCGAGAATGATCTGATCGGGCGTCTGCAGCGGGCGGTCGTGACGCAGATCCACCCACTGGCCATGACGGCGACGGATGCGACCGGCGCGCGTCACCAGGGTCTCGCGATCAACGAGGTCGCGCTGTTTCGCCAGACGCACCAGGCGGCCAAGCTCAAGCTCACGGTCAACGGCCAGGAGCGTCTCGACGAACTGGTTTGCGATGGCGTGCTGGTCGCGACGCCGGCGGGATCTACGGCGTACAATCTCTCGGCCTATGGCCCGATCATCCCGATCACCGCGCAGCTTCTCGCGCTGACGCCGATCAGCGCGTTTCGGCCGCGCCGCTGGCGGGGTGCGCTGCTCGCGAACACGGCGCGCATCGGTATCACGGTCCGCGAACCAGCGAAGCGGCCGGTCAGCGCGGTCGCCGACAACGTCGAGTTTCGCTCGGTGGTCGAGGTGGAGATTTCGGAGGCATCGGACATCGATCTGTTCATGATGTTCGATCCCGATCACGATCTCGACGAGCGGATTCTGTCGGAACAGTTTCGCTACTGAAACTGTTTTCAATGGCAGTGGGATGTGGTCGAACGGCGACACGCATTCGCGGCGCCAGGTTAATCTAGAAACTAGGAACAAATTCCTGCGACTTGCGGAGCGGGTTCGCGCGCGCAATTCAATCCCGGCGAACGGCAGGCTAAAATTGATTCGATCGCGACGGAGACCGTGATGGCCGGACTATATTTCGAGCAGTTCGAACTCGGGCGCGTGTTTGAACATGCCATCACGCGAACCGTGACGGAGATGGACAACACACTGTTCTCCTGCCTCACGCTCAACGTCCAGCCGCTGCATCTCGACCACCACTTCGCCGCCAAGACCGAATGGGGCAAGCCGCTCGTCAACAGCCTCTTCACGCTCGGACTGATGATCGGCATCTCCGTCAGCGACACGACGCTCGGCACCACGATCGGCAATCTCGGCATGACGGACGTCCGCTTTCCGCACCCGGTCTTTCATGGCGATACCATCCACGTGACGACGGAGATCGTATCGTTGCGCGAGAGTTCATCGCGGCCTGACGCAGGTATCGTCGAGTTCCTCCACCGCGCCTTCAATCAGGACGATACGCTGGTCGCCGAATGCCGCCGCGCCGGCTTCATGCGCAAGAGGCCGGTCGCAGCTTGAGCCTGCCGCGCAGCCGCAAGACCTGTCGGAACTCCATTGCGATCGACGGCGCGGACGCGTAGACCCGACCGCAACATCGGAAAATCGATTGGAGCGTCCATGCGGTCATTGCTTTTCGTGCCCGGCGACAGCGAGAAGAAGCTCACGAAGGCGGTCACGAGCGGTGCCGATGCCCTGATCCTCGACCTCGAGGATTCCGTTGCGCCCGCCAACCGGCCGGCCGCGCGCACACTCACCGCCGCATTCATCGCCGAGACCCGTCGCGCCGAGCGCCGGCCGCTGCTCTACGTGCGCATCAATCCACTCGACGGGACGGATTGGGAAGCGGATCTCACGGAGGTCATGCCCGCGCGTCCCGATGGCATTGTCATGCCCAAGCCGAATTCGGGCGAGGACGTCGATCGCCTGGCGATGGCGCTAAGTCACGCGGAGAGTGGGTCGGACGGCCCTCCGAATGGGACGCGCATCTTGCCGATCGTCACGGAGACGCCGCTGTCGGTGCTGAATCTACGCTCCTACGTCGGCGTGAGCGCGCGCATGATCGGCATGAGTTGGGGCGCTGAAGACCTCGGTGCCGTTGTCGGTTCGCTTGCCAATCGCGACGAGCGTGGCCAGTTCACCTCGCCCTATCGCCTGGTCCGTGATCTATGCCTGATTACCGCCGCCGCCGCGTCGGTGACACCGCCGGCCTCGAGGCAGAGACGCGCGATGCCCGTCGTGACGGCTTTACCGGCAAGATGGCGATCCACCCCGATCAGGTCGCGCCGATCAACGCCATCTTTACGCCGACCGAGGCCGAGGTCGCCCACGCGCGCGCGGTCATCGCCGCGTTCGATGGCGCGGCCGGCGTCGCGAGCCTCAACGGTATGATGCTCGACAAGCCGCACCTGAAGCTCGCCGAGAAAGTGCTCGCGCGAGCCAAGGTGGCGGGTGTGATTGGTTGAGCTTTTTCTTGCCGCGGTCGCCAACGCCTTCGGCTACTGGCGCCGCGGGTCGTATCCCTCCGGTCACAAACCGACCTTGCGGCCTTCGGCCGCTACAGCAGTCTCGCATTCCAATTCAACAAAAGGCGGGGGCTCCGGGGGTGTCCCCCGGGCGGAGCGCGAGGCAGCGGCCTCGCTCGCGCCGTGAGGCGCGAACCGCGTTATGTCCTGACCGCGCCGTTGAGTTCCTTCAATACCCAACCGCCATGCCGTCCTTGCGGGCGTCGGAGGCGCCGATGAGGACGCCGTTTGTCGGGTCGATCTGGATGACCTGCCCACCGCCCCACGGATCGTCGCGCCACGTGACCGGATGACCGGCGGCGGCGAGGCCTTCGTAGACGGCCTTCGGCATCGATTGTTCGAGCTGCAGCGTGCCGTCCTCGAAGAACGCGCGCGGGTGGTCGAGCGCGGTCTGTGCGTCCATGCCGTAGTCGAGGACGTT
>LNEA01000651.1 GCA_001464855.1 Rhizobiales bacterium Ga0077530 | reverse complement strand
CGCGGAGGCGGGCAGATCGGTTTCTTGCGCGCGTGTGAGCGCGGCGAGGTCGGCGCCAGCGCGCAACTCGGCGAGGTTGTCCGTTTGGAGGTGCACGACGGGCGGATCCATGCCGCGATGGCGGAAGGCGATGCGCCCCTCGCTCTCGATCGTATCAAAGAAGTAGGCGAGTTCGAGCGGTTGGAGCGCGTCGCGAGCCGACATGATGCGGTCGATCATGTAGCCGGCAACGACGCCGTTGAGGCGGCTGACATCAAGGGCATCGAAGTCCTGTGCGTGGAGAATGTCGCGGACGGTCGCAGCGAGCGGCTGGCTGGCAATGCGACCGTTGAGCCAATGGCCGAGCCGCCAGCTCGCGCCGTCGCCCCAGGCGAGCGTGTTGTTGGGGAACGCGGGATAGGGGCGTGCATCCCACGCGTAGACGTAGACGTGCGCGAGGTCGACCATCGGCGCGTCGTAGACAGCCGACGTGGGATTGGCGCCGTCGATGTACCCGGGATGCGCGGGGTCAAGCCCTTCGATGAGCGCTTGCAGGTAGAGGCGTTGGATCAGGTCGTCGCGCGTGCCGCTCGAGTAATACGGTTGATTGCTTTCGGAGCTTTTGGGATCGACGAAGACGTTGGGTTGATTAGCGCCCTTGTCGATCGCCGGACAACCGGTCTCCGTGAACCAGATCGGTTTGGACTGCGGCACCCACGCGGTCGAGGTCGGGCTTTCGATGCCGCCGGGGCGATTGTTGTGGGTATTCGTCCACCAGGAGCGGATGTCCTTGTAGCGAAACACCCAGGGTTTGCCGGCGCCGTCGGTGATCGGCGTGCGACGTTGCGCGTCACGATCACCGGCGCTGGCGTAGTACCAATCGTAGCCCTCGCCGCCGCGGATGTTGGATTTGAGGTAAGCGAGATCGTGTGGGGAACGCGTGCCATCGCGCCAGTCGAGGTGATCGCGGCCATCGCGCCAATCCGCGAGTGGCCAGTAAGCGTCGATACCGATGGCGTCGATGTCGGGCGAGGC
>LNEA01000650.1 GCA_001464855.1 Rhizobiales bacterium Ga0077530 | reverse complement strand
ATCCGCTCGGGATCCTTGACGAGACTGATCTTCGGCGCCTCGTCAGGAATGATACTGAACACCCATTGCGGTTCGCCCGAAACGCCGCGCGCGCGCACAGTCACCGGGCGCATCAGCTCCAGGCGGATTTCGGCGACTTCGCTTGCGGTGGTGAGTCCGGGCGGAAGCTGGGGTTTCTTCGGCGTGAGTACCTCGACTTTGCCGGCGTCGTCGGTAACTTCGAGCGTCATCGCCGATGCCCGCTCGCCGCTCGAGCGGACGACGAGAGCGCTTCGAGCTGGTGCTTCGACGGTCGGCCCCTCACCCACGGGCACCGGCGCGCTCGCACGCGAACCGTCAACGAGCATGATCGGCGGACGCGCGGTGTATGGCGGTGGCGTCACCCAGGCGTCGAGCCTCGCGGTGCTGACGGCAGTCGCCGGCACACCGAAGCGAAAGGCCTGTCCGAGACGGTCGGCGATACTGTCTCCGGCGGCGGCGGCAAGCACGCCGACGCCCATCAGCAGCACCGCGCGCAGCGCCCAGGGATCAACGCGATCGGCACGCGGTGACGGTGTGCCGACACGGAGCTTGGCGAGCGTCGCGGCGAGGCGTTCGCGATGCGCCTGCCATAGGGCTTGTGTCGGATGAGGCGGGGCGATGGGGCACAGCCGAACGGCGCTCGATACGGCGCAAGGCTTCATCGCGGGTGGGGAACGGCGTGCGGACCATCCACACGAGCGCTGCAAGCGCAGCGACCGCAAAGAGACCGAGCAGGCCGATATGTACAGCTTCCGGCAGACGCGGCCAGAGCCCTGCCAGCGAGACGATCAGGAACAATGCGGCGACGGCGAGCAGCGCCCATGTCCGCGGCCACAGCCGTTCGAAGAGCTGAGCCCAGCGGCTGAGCCGAATTTTTCTTTCGAACTGCGCACCGCCAGCGGTTGCCGGCGTGGTCGTCACATCAGCCATTGGCGCACCTTGAACCTTGCGGAATTGGGGACCAACGTTTGGTTGGTCGGCTTGAAACCGCGACTGGCGCTCTTGCGTAACGGACGGGCGGAGTTGGATGTTCCACCACCCGCACGCGAGTCCTAACACGCTTCGCCTTTACCGCGGTGCAAAACGGCGCGGCATCCCGATCAATTTGCGGTCAACGCAAGCTGCGGTGACAGTGCGGCGGCTTCGTGGCCGGTCAGCTCCGCGGCGCCAGCCATGCCGGCACCCGGTCGAGGCCGATCAGATCCTCGAACGATGGCCGGGGGCGCACGACGGCCCACTCGGCCCCCCGGACCATGACCTCGGGCACCAGCAATCTCGAGTTGTAGGTCGACGACATGACCGCCCCATAGGCGCCGGCGGTCATCAGGGCGACGAGATCGCCGGGCTGGGCCTCCGGCAGCGTTCGCCCGGTCGCGAAGGTGTCGCCGCTTTCGCAAATAGGGCCGACGACGTCGTAAAGCTGCGTTCCGGCACCCTGAGCGGGCGCCACCACCGGCCAGATGTCGTGGAAGGCGTCGTACATGGCCGGGCGGATCAGGTCGTTCATGGCGGCGTCGACAACGAGAATAGTCTTGGCGGCGCGGGGGTTGAGCGTCAGTGCGCGTGTGACCAGGATACCGGCGTTGCCGACAATCAGCCGGCCCGGTTCGAAAGCCAATTCGACGTCGAGGCCCGCGAAAGTCCGCGTGACCATCTCGGCATAGGCGTGGATGAGATCGGGGCCGTGATCGACGGCCTCCTCCATCTCGTAGGGGATGCCGAGGCCGCCGCCGAGATCCAATCGCTCAACGCGATGCCCTTGACCGCCGAGCCGCTCCGTCAGCGCGCGCAATCGCGTGAACGCCGCCTGCAATTCGTCGAGGACGCGAATCTGGCTGCCGATGTGGACCGCGAGGCCCATCATACGGATTCCCGGGAGATTGGCGGCGACGGTGTAGAGCCGCTCCGCTTCGCTGAGACTGATGCCGAACTTATTGGCGTCGGAGCCGGTGGTGATCTTGGCGTGGCCGCCGGCACCGATGTCCGGATTGATGCGGAAAACCGCATCCTGCCGGCGGCCCTTGGCGGCAGCGATTCGCGACAGCGCGTGCAGTTCACCTTCGGTCTCGATGTTGACCTGGTGGAGGCCGACGTCGACGGCATGGGCAAGTTCTTGGTCGGCCTTGCCGACACCGGAGAAGACGATGGCATCAGCCGGAATACCGGCGGCCATCGCCTTGCGGATCTCGCCCTCCGAGACCGTGTCGGCACCTGCGCCGAGCCGCGCCAGTGTCTGGAGGACGGCGAGGTTGCTGTTGGCCTTCATCGCGAAGAAAACGCGGGACTTCGGCGCGCCGACGGCCTTTGCGAAAAGGTTGTAGTGCCGCTCGAGCGTGGCGGTGGAATAACAGTAGAAGGGCGTGCCGACCGCATCCGCGAGGGTGGTGACGTCGACGTCCTCGGCGTGGAGCCGACCGTCGCGGTAGGTGAAGTGATGCATGGGGCGGCCCAGGTGCGGTTCGGCGGGTGAGAAGAGCCACAGGAAAACGCACGCTTCGTCCGGCGGGACGGCGCACGCACCTGCAATTTCATGGATATGCAGCTAGCGGATCAGGCCGTCCAGGACGAAATCGCGGTGTTTGGGTTTCTCGACGGCCTCACCCGGCTGCTTGGTCGCCGAGGACAGGGCGCCCGAACCCGAGCTCTTGGCGCCGGGGCTGTCGAGGGCACCACGCACGCCGCATCCCGCCAGCGTCATCGCCAGCAGCGCCGCCACCGTGCCAACCCGTATCGACCGTCCGATCATGCCCATCCGCTCGGTGTCGCCGCGGCTATATCCGCCGCGCAAATGCGCCTGGAATTCTTCGAGAAACCCCGGCGCACCGCCCATTTAGGCCTTCCCGGCATCCTTTTCCAACCGCTTTATCCAGCGTCGCGCCATTTTGCGGACGTTCTGTGGCGCGGTTCCCCCATAGCTGGTCCGACTGCGCACCGAGGCGTCCACGGAAAGGACGCTGAACACCTCTTTGGTGATCCGGGGTTCCACCGCCTGCATTTCGGCGAGCGACAGCTCCTCGAGGAGGCGCCCTTTCGTCTCCGCCCGCTTTACGATGGTTCCGGTCACATGGTGCGCCTCGCGGAACGGCAGCCCCAACGCCCGCACGAGCCAGTCAGCCAGGTCCGTGGCGGTCGAATACCCGCGCCCCGCGGCGGCCCGCATGGCCTCGGGCACCGGCTCCAAGTCTTCGATCATACCCCTCATGGCACCGACCGCGACGGCGAACGCACGCAACGCGTCGAAAGTGACTTCCTTGTCCTCCTGCATGTCCTTGGAATAGGTCAGCGGCAGGCCCTTCATCACCATCAGCAGGCCTTGGAACGCCCCGGCGATCCGGCCCACCTTGGCTCGGCACAGCTCTGCAGCGTCCGGATTGCGCTTCTGCGGCATGATCGACGAACCGGTCGTCCAGCGGTCGGACAGCCGGACGAAACCGAACTGCGGCGTCATCCAGATCACGATCTCCTCGGCGAGACGCGACAGGTGCATTGCCGAAATTGCCGCCGCGGCCAGCGATTCGAGCGCGAAATCGCGATCCGAGACGCCATCGAGCGAATTGGCTGTCGGCCGGTCGAAGCCAAGCGCGGTGGCCGTCGCGTCACGATCAATCGGGAAGGACGTGCCAGCCAGCGCGGCTGAACCGAGCGGACTTTCGTTGAGCCGCTGGCGCGCGTCGGCGAATCGGCCGCGATCGCGCCCGAGCATCTCGACGTAGGCGAGCAGATGGTGCCCGAAGGTCACTGGCTGGGCCGGCTGAAGGTGCGTGAAGCCCGGCATGACGACGTCCGCGTGCGCCTCAGCCTTCTCGGCGAGCGCCCACTGCAGCTCCGCGAGCAGCCGATCGAACTGATCGACGTGATCGCGCACATACAGCCGGAAATCGAGCGCCACCTGGTCGTTGCGCGACCGTGCCGTGTGCAAGCGCCCGGCAGCGGGGCCGATCAGCTCGGCAAGCCGGCTCTCCACGTTCATGTGGATGTCTTCGAGCTTCACGGAGAATTCAAATTCGCCGCGCTCGATCTCTCCCCGAACCTGCTCCAGGCCCTTTAGGATCTCGCGCGCGTCAGCCTTGGAGATGATCCCCTGCCGCGCCAGCATTTCGGCGTGCGCCTTGGAGCCGGCGATATCCTGGGGCGCCATGGCCTTGTCGAAGCCGATCGACGCGTTAATCTCGACCATCAACTCGGCGGGTGACATTGCGAAGCGGCCACCCCACATCTTATTGGCATCGGAACGGGTCACGGCGGGCCTCTGCAGTGGAATGTGCCTGAGTAAGCGTAGATCCGAAATGCCTGAAGGACACTCATGACCAGCAAGCGCAGCGACAATCGAGCCGGCACAGCCGCGACCCCGGGATTGCCCCTCAAGGTCTATGCGGCGGTCGGCGCCTTCTTCGCCGTGATCGGATTTGGCGCGGTATACGTCGCCGCGGGGGGCACTGACAATCGTAAAGGCGAC
>LNEA01000649.1 GCA_001464855.1 Rhizobiales bacterium Ga0077530 | reverse complement strand
AACTCGACCTCGCCCGGCATGAAGCGCGACGTCGCGAAGACGGTGACGGCGGCGGGCGCGCGCTCGGTCGAAGCGGCGGTGATGGATCTCGTGCCGCGCTCACAGCACAAGGTGCCGATGCTGCTGGCCGGCAAGGACGCCGAGGAACTGATCGCCAAGCTCGCCCCTTACGGCGTCGACATGACGTCGGTCGGCGACGAAATCGGCGCGGCGTCGACGATCAAAATGTGCCGCAGCGTGTTCATGAAGGGCCTCGATGCGATCCTGATGGAATGCATGGTCGCGGCAGAAACGGCGGGTGTGACCGATCGCATCGTATCGTCGCTCCAGGTGACCATTCCCGAAATCAACTGGCCGCTTTTCATCGGCAAGAAGCTCGGTGGCGCCGCGCAGCACTCCGGCCGGCGCGCTGGCGAAATGCGCGAGGTCGCGACGACACTGCGTGAGCTCGGCCTCGATCCGACGATGGCAGAGGCGACGTCGCGGCGGCTGCAGTGGTGCCGTATCCCGGGAACGATCACCGAGTTTGTCGATGACGTTCGCGCCGGCCTCGCGGCGCAGACGGCAGCCAAGGCCGCCGAATAGGCGATGTTGCGGATCACCGAGCTTCGGTTGCCACTTGACCATCCGGACGACGCGCTTCGGACGGCAGTGGTGACGCGGCTTGGCGTGAAGGCCGCGGATTTGCTGAGCTTCGAGGTGTTCCGACGGGGCTGGGACGCGCGCAAGAAGTCCGCGATTCAACTCGTCTACACGATCGACGCCGAGGTGCGCGACGAGCCTGCCGTACGTGCCCGCCTGAAAGGCGACAACCACGTCGGGCCGACGCCGGACACGAGTTATCAGCCCGTAACCCACGCGCCGTCTGGTCTGCAAAAGCGCCCGGTCGTGATCGGGACGGGCCCGTGCGGATTCATGTGTGCGCTGGTGCTCGCACAGATGGGCTTTCGTCCGATCATCCTCGAACGCGGCCGCATCGTGCGCGAGCGGACCAAGGACACATGGGGCCTCTGGCGGCGCGGTGTGCTCAATCCGGAGTCGAACGCGCAGTACGGCGAAGGCGGCGCCGGCACCTTTTCTGACGGCAAACTCTACAGCCAGATCCGCGATCCGCGTCATCACGGCCGCAAAGTGCTGACCGAATTCGTCAAGGCCGGCGCGCCCGATGAAATCCTCTATGTCGCGAAGCCGCACATCGGCACGTTCCGCCTCGTCACGGTTGTCGAGAACGTGCGCGCCGAGATCGAGGCCCTCGGCGGCGAGTATCGCTTCGGCACCAAGGTCGTCGATCTCGACATTGCCGAAGGGGCGGATGGCGCGCGGCAGTTGCGCGGATTGATGCTCGACGGCGGCGGCTATCTCGAAGCCGATCACGTCGTGCTCGCCATCGGGCACAGCGCGCGCGACACGTTCGAGATGCTGCACGCGCGGGGCGTCGCGCTGACGGCCAAGCCATTCTCGATCGGAGTGCGTATCGAACATCCGCAGACATTGATCGACCGATGTCAGTTCGGCCCCTCGGCCGGCAATCCGATCCTTGGCGCGGCGGACTACAAGCTGGTTCATCACGGCAGCAACGGCCGCTCGGTCTATAGCTTTTGCATGTGTCCCGGCGGAACGGTGGTGGCCGCGACGTCGGAAGCCGGCTGCGTCGCGACCAACGGCATGAGCCAATATTCGCGCGCCGAGCGCAACGCCAATGCCGGCATCGTCGTCGGCATCACGCCGGAAGATTACCCCGGCGATCCGCTGGCCGGGATCGTGTTCCAGCGTCACTGGGAACGCAAGGCGTTCGATGCCGGCGGCGGCACGTACGCTGCGCCCGCGCAAACGGTCGGCGACTTTCTCGCAGGCCGCCCGTCGACGTCACTCGGCGCCGTCGTGCCGAGCTACAAACCAGGCGTTACCCCGACCGACTTGGCGCGGTGCCTTCCCGATTTTGCCGTCGCCGCTATTTTGCCATGGCGGACGCCGTCATGACCGGCGTCGAGACGCGGACCTCCTCGCCGATCCGAATTCACCGCGACGAGTCGATGCAAAGCCCGACTGTGCGCGGTCTCTATCCGGCGGGTGAGGGTGGGGGCTATGCCGGCGGCATCCTATCGGCAGGCGTCGACGGCGTGCGCGTGGCCGAGGCGGTCGCGCTCAGTTTTGCCAAGGGTTGAACGGCGTCGGCGGTTTCGCAGGCTCGGTCTTGGTTTGCCACTGCTGTGTTTTCGGCGCCGATTTGGGTGGGGACTGAGCCGCGCCAGCGGGCGCCGTCCTTTGCCTTGGTTCCGGCTCCGCGCGGGGCATCGGCCGCAACCCGAGACAGCCGACATAAGCATCGGAGTTCGCCATGCGTGCGCGCAGCCGCGACGCGAGCAGTGCGGTGACCCGTCCCGGATCGCCGGCTTCGCGCGCGATCGGATTCGGCAGCGACGCTGCGAGTAGGGTCGCTTCGTGCTGCGTCAGGCGCGACGCCGGCTTGCCGAAGTGGTACTGCGCGGCCGCCTCGGCGCC
>LNEA01000648.1 GCA_001464855.1 Rhizobiales bacterium Ga0077530 | reverse complement strand
GTGCAGACGGCCGAGAAGCAGCTCGAAGTGTTGACCGCGCAACGTGCCAAGATCGATGCGGCGCTCGCCGATCCGCGCGCCTACGAGGATCCCGCCAAGGCTCAGCGGCTATCGATCGAACGGGCCGACATCACCCGCCGGATGGCAGCGGCGGAGGAATCCTGGCTTGCGGCCTCGGCGGACCTCGAAGAAGCCATGTCGCCGCTCCCGGCTAGCGGCAAATAAGGCCGCGACACCCTGAAACATGAACATGTTGTCATTTGACAACTGCCCTCCCGCAGCCAAAATCGCCCTGCCTGTCAGGTTGTGTGTCGGACATGCCACCTTCTGTCGCGTGTGGCGGTGGCGATCGTTCAGAAAAAACTGAATGATTTCAGTGTGTCGAACGGCGATACACTGTTCGAGATGCAACCTTGACACAAGAAGGCGCCAATTCGTGTCAATCTCGCCACGCTCTCGCTGCAATGGCCTGTTGGATTGAGCAGTGAAGGGCGCCCGAGCGACCGCGATGTCAGCCATGTCCTGCGATCGCACGCATTAGCGAGCGCCTGACCCGATATAATGGCACTGTAGCGGGTCGGATGGATTGCCGGTTGGCTGTTGGCGCTCGAGATCGCGCAACAAGGTATCGCTCGCCCAAACCTTGGGCACGCGATGTCGGATTTGATGTGCGACCGTGGTGTGCGATTTGGGCACGCTGAGAGCGAAACGTGGTGCGACTACCCGCATCCCTGTGCGTAGGAACTGATCATGCTCATGCGAGCCCTGTCTTCTGTTCGCCCCCTCATCATCGGAACAGCCATGCTCTCCCTCGCCCCCGCTGCTGCGCTCGCCCAATCCGGTCCGCGCGCCACCGAGTTCACCCTGCCGAACGGCATGCACGTCGTGGTCGTCCCGGACAATCGGGCGCCCGTCGTCACGCATATGGTGTGGTATCGCGTCGGCGGTGCCGACGAGCCGCCGGGTGTCTCGGGGATCGCGCACTTCCTTGAACACCTGATGTTCAAGTCCACGGACAAGATCCCGAATGGTGAATTTTCCAAGATCGTGTCGCGGCTCGGCGGGCAGGACAATGCCTTTACCGCCCAGGATGTGACCGCTTACTTCCAGCGCGTCTCCAAGGACCGCCTGCCCAAGGTCATGGAGATGGAGGCGGACCGCATGGTCAACCTCAAGCTCGACGAAAAGGAAGTCCTGACCGAGCGCGACGTCATCCTCGAGGAGCGCCGCAGCCGCGTCGAGAGCAATCCCGGCTCGATCCTGTCCGAGCAGATCGATGCCGCACTTTACCTCGCGCATCCCTACCGCATTCCGGTGATCGGCTGGGAGCACGAGATGGCGAAGCTGTCGCGGACTGACGCGCTCACCTTCTACAAGCGCTTCTACGCGCCCAACAACGCGATCCTGGTGGTCACCGGTGACGTCACACCCGATGAGGTGCACAAGCTTGCCGCGGCGACGTACGGCCAGATCCCACGCAACCCGGAGGTGATGGCACGCGAGCGGCCGTCTGAACCGCCACAGCGCGCCGCGCGTCGCATCGAACTCAAGGATCCGCGTGCCGGGCGCCGCACCTGGCAGCGCCAGTACATTGCGCCGGCTTATACCACGGCGGCGCCGGGCGAGGCTGAAGCTCTCGATCTGCTCATGAAGATACTCGCATCCGGACCGACCAGCCGCATCTACAAGAAGCTCGTCGTCGACGAACAGGTCGTCTCGAGCGCCGGCGGCTGGTACTCGGGTTCCTCACGTGACTACGGCAAGCTCGCGTTCTCTGCGGTGCCGAACGATGGCGTACCGTTCGAGAAGATCGAGAGTCTGATCGATGGCGAAATCGCCGATATCGCCAAGAACGGCGTCACCGAAGCCGAACTGGACCGGGCGAAGAAGGCCTATCTCGCCGAGTACATCTACCAGACCGACAATCAGGCATCGCTCGCGCGTCGCTATGGCTGGGCGCTGACCGTCGGTTCGACCATCAAGGACATCGAGGAATGGCCTGAGCGGCTCTCGAAGGTCACCGCCGAAGATGTGAAGGCAGCCGTCCGCCATCTCGACATCCGGCGCTCGGTGACTGGGACGCTGCTGCCAGCCGTCCCCGACACCGTACCCGGCATGGCGACCAAACCCGCCACCAAGCCGGGTTCGCGCTCCTGACAGAAACCAGTCGGCTCAGTGACAGCTCGACACACGTAACGCACGATCGCGCGGCCATCCCGAAGCAGCGCCGCGCCGACACTATGAAACGCTTCAACGAGACGACACAGCGAGGCTCAGTATCATGTCCAGTTCAGCTCTTCTCCGCGGCCGACTCTTCGTCCGCCCCCGCCGCCTCCCGGTCGTTGCCTCCGCCATGCTTCTCTGCCTGGCAGCTCCCCTCCTCAGCGCGAAGGCCCATGCCATGAAGATCCAATCGGTCAGGAGCCCGGGCGGCATCGACGCCTGGCTCGTCCAGGAACACGCCGTGCCACTGCTGGCGCTGCGCTTTGCGTTCGACGGCGGCAGCGCCCAGAATCCGGTCGGCAAGGAAGGCCTCGCCAATTTCCTCGGCGCCATGCTCGACGAGGGCGCGGGTGAGCTCGACTCGACGAAGTTCCAGGAGCGGATGGAGGAACTCGCGTTCCGCATGAGCTTCGAGGATTCGCGCGATGGCTTCTACGGCAGCTTCGAGACGCTGACTACCAACCGCGAGCCCTCGATCGAGATGCTCCGTCTCGCCGTCACCCAGCCGCGGTTCGACGTGGACGCCATCGAGCGGGTGCGCAAGCAACTCCTGTCCGGCCTCGCGTTCGCGGCCAAGAACCCGAACCGTGTCGCCGGCAACGCCTGGAGCGCGCTCGCCTTCTCCGGCCATCCTCGATCACGCAGGCCGATCTCGAAGGCTTTCGCAAGCGCACGTTCGCCCGCGAGAACCTGAAGGTCGTCGCGGTCGGCGACATCGACGCGGCACAGCTCGGCGCCCTCCTCGACCGCGTATTCGGCGATCTGCCGGCCAAGGCCGACCTCGCCCCCGTCGCTGCCACGGCGCCGATGGCCAAGGACCGACTCCAGGTGATCGAGATGGACGTGCCGCAGTCGGTCGTCCAGTTCGGGATGCGCGGCGTTGCGCGTGACGACAAGGAGTTCATGCCGGCGTTCGTGCTCAACCAGATCCTCGGCGGCGGCGGTTTCGCGTCGCGGTTGACCGAGGAGGTGCGAGAAAAGCGCGGCCTCGCCTATTCCGTCTACAGCTACCTTCAGCCCTACCGGCGCGCGTCGATCTTTGCTGGCGGCGTCGCGACCAAGAACGAGGAGGTGGGCCGCTCGCTCGATGTCATCCGCTCGGAACTCAAGCGCATGGCGGACGATGGGCCAACGCCAGCGGAACTCGAGAACGCGAAGAGCTATCTCACGGGATCGTTCGCGCTACGCTTCGACACCAACGCCAAGATCGCGAATCAGCTCCTGGGCTTCCTGTTCGAGGGCTATGGCATTGGCTACATCGATCAGCGAAACGCGCTCGTCAACGCGGTGACGCTCGATGACGTCAAGCGTGTCGCCCGCGAGTTGCTCAAGACCGATGAGCTGATCGTCACGGTGGTCGGCAAACCGCAAGGTTTGACGCGATAAGCGGTTCGCGCAGTTAAAGGCTGCGCGATCGTCGCTTGATCAATGGACGGGACTTACGGAGCGGAAATGATGTCTGACGCGGTGGAGCTTGAACTTGCACTGTCGGCCCGCAAGGGCGGCGCTGCCACTCGGCTCTACCGCCAGGACATCGGCGGCTGCCTCGATGGCCGCATCGGCGAGCACGGCCTTTCCGCTGGCACGCTGTCGGCTTGGGTCGACAAGCTCACCGGCCCGCTCGCCGATCTCAAACAGGCTCACGCAACCGGCAGCTTGCCGCTGCTGCGTTTGCCACTCGAGGAAGCCGACATTGTTGCCGCCGAGCAGGCGCTGGCGCGGCTTTCGAGCGGCGCCAAGTTGATCGTGTTTCTCGGCATGGGCGGCTCCAGCCTCGGCGGGCAGGCGCTCGCTCAGCTCGGCGGATGGAATGTTCCCGGCACCGCGGACGCCGCGCAGCGCACGCGCCCGCGCACCCGCTTCTACGACAATCTCGACGCCGGCACGCTGGCGCTCGCCTTCAAGAACGTCGACCTTGCAACCACGCGCTTCATCATCACATCCAAATCTGGCGGCACACCGGAGACGCTGGCGCAGGCAATTGCCGCGTTGCAGGCCGTCGATGCGGCCGGCCTTGGTGCGCGCTCCGCCGAGCTGTTCCTCGGGATCACCGAACCCGCGCGCGCCGGCGTCCGCAATGGTTTGCGCGATCTCCTCCAAGCGCGCGGCATTCCCATTCTCGATCATCCCACAGCGATTGGTGGGCGCTACTCGGCGCTGACCGTGGTCGGCCTGCTGCCGGCGATGGCGCGCGGTCTCGACGTCCGCGCGCTCCGCGCCGGTGCCCAAGCTGCGATCGACCAAATGCTGTCGGCGACCCATCCCTCGGCCTGCGCCCCCGCGGTCGGCGCTGCGCTCGCCGTTGCCCTGGCACGCGAGAAATCGACCCGCGTGATGGTGCTCATGTCCTACGCCGATCGCCTGCAGCGGCTCGGCGCCTGGTACGTGCAGCTTTGGGCCGAAAGCCTCGGCAAGGGTGGGCAGGGGACGACGCCGCTCGGCTGCATTGGCCCGCTCGACCAGCACAGCCAGCTTCAGCTTTTCATGGATGGCCCGCGCGAACACGCGATGACCGTGCTCCGGGTCGTCAACGCCGATCCGGGCCCCACCATCGATCCAGCGCTCGCGAAGCTCGCCGGAATCGATGTGATGGCCGGTCGCACGGTTGGTGAACTGGTCGCTGCTCAGTCGCACGCGGTTCCCGAAGCGCTCGCGCGTGCCGGCCGGCCGGTGCGGACAATCGATATCGAGCGGCTTGACGAAGCGACGCTCGGCGGCTTGATGATGCATTTCATGCTCGAGACGATTCTCGCCGGCATGCTGATGGGCGTCGACCCCTTCGATCAGCCGGCAGTCGAACTCGCCAAGGTGCTCACGCGCGAGCGCCTCGCCAAATAGCGCGCCGTTGCCCAACCGCGGGCGCGGCATCAACCGCGGCCGGGGATTGTGGCTCTGATGGCTGTCCGCCAACTGACACCCGAGACGATCAACCGGATCGCGGCCGGCGAAGTCGTCGAGCGCCCGGCGAGCGTCGTCAAGGAACTCGTCGAGAACGCGATCGACGCCGGCGCGGGCGAGATCGACATCGTCGCGGCGGGAAGCGGCCTCGCACTCCTCCGCATCACCGATGACGGCGCGGGCATGGATGCGCGCGATCTCGCACTTGCGGTCGAGCGGCACGCGACCTCGAAGCTCCGCGACGAGGATCTGTTCAACATCACGACGCTCGGCTTTCGCGGCGAGGCGCTGCCCTCGATCGGGTCGATCGCGCACCTCGAAATCCGCACGCGGCCGCGAGATGCAGACCACGGCATCGCCATAACCGTCGATCGTGGCCGCAAGGGCGAGGTGCGTCCCGCCGCGCTCAATCCCGGCACGATCGTCGAAGTGCGTGACCTTTTCTCCGCGACGCCGGCGCGGCTCAAGTTCATGAAATCGGAGCGCGCCGAAAACCTTGCGATCTCCGAGATCGTCAAGCGGCTCGCCATGGCGCATCCCGCGATCGGATTTTCGCTGACGACA
>LNEA01000647.1 GCA_001464855.1 Rhizobiales bacterium Ga0077530 | reverse complement strand
GCGCGCGCGAAACCCGGCAAGATCGA
Organism: Rhizobiales bacterium Ga0077530; assembly: GCA_001464855.1. GTDB lineage: Bacteria > Pseudomonadota > Alphaproteobacteria > Rhizobiales > Hyphomicrobiaceae. The sequence continues at coordinate 2,742 of LNEA01000647.1, read as the reverse complement.
AGTCCCCATCTGAGCGCGGGCCGTCTACGAGACCCTGAAAGGTCAAGCACTTATGCGGTTCATTCCGAATTTCAAGGGATACGACTTCTTCCCCCACGGAACGCATATCAACTTCATGCGCTTCCGAAACGTCTGCTTCTGGGCCTCGATCATCGCAATCGTGGTTTCGATCGGGTTGTTTGCCATCCGGGGGCTCAACTACGGCGTCGACTTCAAAGGCGGCACGTTGATCGAGGTGCAGACGACCTCCGGCGTTCCGGCGGACGTATCGGCATTGCGTACGCAGCTCGGCGGCCTCGGCCTGGGTGATGTCCAAATTCAAGAATTCGGCGCCACGAACGAGGTGCTGATCCGCGTCGAACAGCAGCCCGGCGAAGAAGCTGGGCAACAAGCAGCGCTCAAGAAGGTGATCGACGCGCTCGGCAGCAATTATGTCCAGCGTCGCGTCGAAGTTGTCGGTCCGGCGGTTTCCGCAGAGCTCCGGCGAACCGGTATTCTCGCTGTCACGATCGCGGTTCTCGCGATCATGGCCTATGTCTGGTTCCGCTTCGAATGGCAGTTCGCGGTCGGCACGCTTCTGTCGCTCTTGCACGACGTGATGGTTGTCGTCGGCATCTTTGCGCTTTTCCAGCTCGAGTTCGATCTTGGTATCGTCGCAGCGCTGCTGACGATCCTTGGATATTCGGTCAATGACACCGTCGTCGTCTCGGATCGAATTCGTGAGAATCTGCGCAAATATAAACGTATGGAATTGAGCGAGCTGCTCAATCTGTCGATCAACGAGACGTTGTCCCGCACGATCCTGACCGGTGTAACGACGATCGTCGTGCTGCTCGCGTTGTTTGTGTTTGGCGGCTCGGTGATGCGCTATTTCACGCTCGCGATGCTGCTCGGCGTCCTGATCGGCACCTATTCGTCGATCTTCATTGCCGCGCCCATCCTAGAGGTTCTCGGCGTCAAGCGCGAGACGGTCACCGGCGGCGAGAAGACCGCCGCGGCACGGGGCTGATCGAGGCGCGCTCGGCGGGACGCCGTGGCTGGCTGGCAGGAGGGTCCTATCGAGACCGCAGCCGCGCGATACCCAGGACGCGCCCCGATCGAGGCCTACGGCAACGGTGGATTCCGCTTCGCCGGGATGAGCCATCGCGGCTCGCTCCTCTGCCTCGCCGATGCGATCGTCGGCTGGCCGGCAACCAGTGCCGAGGGTTTGACGCTCGACGATCTCGCTCTCTTGCGCCAAGAGCCTATGGGCATCGAGCTGCTGCTGCTCGGTACAGGACGGACATTTCTGCTTCCGTCGCCAGAACTGCGGGCGGGCCTGCGGGAAATCGGCATCCGCGTCGAACCGATGGATACCGGGGCGGCATGTCGGACTTACAATATCCTGCTTGCGGAACAGCGGTCGGTCGGCGCGGCGCTGATCGCGGTCGATTGACCGCGCCGTTCACGCTTGAATCGTGCTCTACGTCATTGAGATCGCAGCCCGGGAGCCGCCCATGATCGCTGTCCTTTCGAGTGCCCGCCACGCCCTGATCGCCGGGATCGTGCTCGCGGTCGTGGCGGTCGTTGCCGCAATTGCCGCCGACGGGGTCGATCGGTTGGGTCTGATCTCGTTCCTCCTGCGGGCGACGCATGTCGTCGCGGCAATGGTCTGGGTCGGCATGATCTGGTTCGTCAATTTCGTCCAGCACGCGGCAGTGACGGGCGCCGACGACGCCGGGCGCGGTACGCTGATGCGCCTCGTGGTGCCCAACGTCGCTTGGATCTTCCGGCACGCGTCGCATCTGGTGCTGCTGTCGGGCGTACTGCTGATGTTGCCGACCGGCTATCTGTTGGGGAATTGGGTGTTCGGCGCGCCCGTGTACATGTCGCTCGCCAAGTCGCTGCTGATGTGGGGGGCTGTCGCTGGCGCAGTTGCCATGTGGGCGTTCGTGCACATGTTCATCTGGCCCAATCTGCAGGTCGTGCTCGGGCTGCGGCCGGGTAACGCCGATGCGAAGGCTGCGGCACGCGCCAAGGTCGCGCTCTATGCGCGGGCGAATTTGCTGCTCGCGGTTCCGGTGACCGTTCTGATGGTCGCTGCCGCCCATCTTTTCTGACCGATGGCGACGGCTCCGCTCGAGGCGTCCGTAAGCGTTGCGTCGCTCGACGAGCTGCGCGAGGCGGCAATTGCGCGCGAGCCGGATCGGTATCTGGCCGCGACGCTGGCGCCGGCCGAGCTGCGGTACGATCTCATCGCATTGGCGGCGTTCGCTGCAGAGATATCCCGCGTCCCCGATCTTGTCCGCGAGCCGTTGGCGGGCGAAATCCGACTCCAGTGGTGGCGGGATGCGCTGACCGGGGGGAGCGGTGATGCGGCGGCTGGGCATCCGGTCGCCGTGGCGATGCGAGCCGCGATCGCGCGGTTTGCCCTGCCGACGGAAATCGTCGAACGCGTGATCGATGCCCAGGCGGACGCTCTACACGGGGAACGACCGATCGATGAGCGAGCAATGCGTAAGCGCTTGGCGGCCAGCGAAGGCGGCGTGTTCCAGTTGGCGGCACGCATCTGTGCGGGAGACGTCGCCGATTACGATAGCAGCAATAGAGAGGACGATGCACGAACGGCTGATCTCGCAGGATTGGCTTACGGCCTCTCTCGCGGGCTTCTGCGCGCGCGCACCTATGATGCCGCGCGATTGCTGATCCCGCACTCGCTCCTCTCGGACAGCGAACGTGATGCCGTGGTGGACGCGCGCGTGG
>LNEA01000646.1 GCA_001464855.1 Rhizobiales bacterium Ga0077530 | reverse complement strand
TTCGGATCGGAAGCCGATGGCCGCGTGTGCCTGCTGGGTACGCTCGATGCGACGGTTGTTGCGAAGGGCGAGAACGGTGAGGTCGAACTGGCGTTCTCGTTCCACGGTGCGTTCCTCGACGAGGCGATCGACACTCTCGGGCGGATGCCGTTGCCGCCGTACATTGCGTCGCGCCGCCCGCCTGGTCCCGAAGATCGAGACACCTATCAGACGATGTTTGCCGCGCGCGAGGGTGCTGTCGCAGCGCCGACCGCAGCGCTGCATTTCACGCCGGCGCTGGTCGAGAAATTGCGCGATGCCGGATGCACCACTGAGCTTGTGACGCTGCATGTCGGCGCCGGCACCTTCCTCCCCGTCAAAGTCGAGGACACGAGCGATCATCGCATGCACACCGAGTGGGGCGAGGTCACACCCGAGACGGCCGAGCGGTTGAACGACGCCCGTCGCGCCGGCCGCCGCATCGTCGCGATCGGCACGACGGCGCTGCGACTGCTCGAATCCGCCGCTGATCCCGATGGCACCATCCGCCCGTTCCACGGCGACACCGGCATCTTCATCACGCCGGGGTATCGCTTCCGTGCCGTCGATGTGCTGATGACCAACTTCCACCTGCCGCGGTCGACATTGTTCATGCTGGTCGCGGCATTCTCGGGGCTCGACATCATGCGAGCCGCGTACGCGCACGCGATCGACACGCAGTATCGCTTCTACTCCTACGGCGATGCCTGCCTGCTCCATCGATCACCGGCATAGGACTATGATGCAGACGTCACCTCAATCGCCGTCGTCGTTCGGCTACACGTTGCTTGCCCAGGATGGCACGGCGCGCCTCGGCACGATCCACACGTCGCGCGGTGAGATCCGGACGCCGGCGTTCATGCCGGTCGGCACCGCGGCGACCGTGAAGGCGCTCTATCCCGAGCAGGTCAAAGCAGCCGGTGCCGATATCCTGCTCGCGAACACGTACCACCTGATGCTGCGGCCGACTGCGGAACGCATCCACCAGCTTGGCGGCTTGCATCGGTTCATGCGCTGGGACGGGCCGATCCTCACCGATTCCGGCGGCTTCCAGGTCATGAGCCTCTCCAAAATCCGCAAGGTGACGGAGGACGGCGCGCTGTTCCAATCGCACATCGATGGATCGCGGCATTCTCTGAGCCCCGAGCGGTCGATCGAAATTCAGTGCCTGCTCGGCGCCGATATCCAGATGCAACTCGATGAGTGCATCGAACTCCCGGCCAGCCTCGCCGAGACAACGCGGGCGATGGAGCTGTCGCTGCGCTGGGCCGAGCGGTCGCGTGTCGCGTTCGAAGCGAATATCGCGCGCGGTTTGGCCAAGCCAGGTCAGGCGTTATTCGGCATCGTGCAAGGTGGCGTCGAGGCGGAGTTGCGGCGGCGCTCGGCGGAAACGCTGGTCGCGATGGATCTGCCGGGATATGCGATCGGCGGTCTCGCGGTTGGCGAGGGACAAGAGGTGATGTTGCGCACGCTCGAGGCGACGCTGCCGTTCCTGCCGACAGGAAAGCCGCGCTACCTGATGGGCGTCGGCACACCCGACGATCTTATCGAAGCGGTCGCGCGCGGCGTCGACATGTTCGATTGCGTACTGCCGACCCGCAATGGCCGCCACGGACTCGCGTTCACGTGGGGCGGACGCCTCAACCTGCGCAACGCCCGGCACGCCGACGATCCGGCGCCAATCGATCCCGAGAGCACATGTCCGGCCGCGCGGGATTACTCGCGCGCCTACCTGCATCACCTCGTCAAGTCGGACGAGTTGCTCGGAGGCATGCTGCTGTCGTGGATCAACACGGCGTTCTACCAAGAACTGATGGCGGCGATGCGCTTGGCCATTCGCGAGCGCCGGTTTGCCGCCTGGGCCGAAGAGACCAAGGCACGGCTGGCTAAGAGTTGAGGGCGTCGCGCTCCGCCTTGCGCCGCTCCACCGCCGTCACGTGTTCGCGATGCACGAGATAGACACCCGACGCGATGACGATCATGGCGCCGGAAACGGTCCAAATATCCGGAAGCTGGCCGAACACGAGGTAGCCGAGCGTCGTGTGTGTGATCAGGCCGAAATAGATGAATGGCGCCAGCGTCGATGCGGGAGCGTGGCGATAGGCGAGAATAAACACGTAATGGCCAAGGCCGCCCCATAGGCCAGTCGAGATCAGCATCGCCCAGGTGAAGGCATCGGCCGGCCAGATCCAATCGGCGATCGCGAATGGCGCCATGACGAAGACACCCGCCAGCATCGAGTAGAAGATCGTCACCTCTGGCGGGTCGAAGCGCGCGAGATAGCGCGTCAGCAGGATGAAGATCGCGTAGCAGGACATGCTGATGCCGGCAAAGATCATCCCGACTTCGAATGCGGCATACCCCGGCCGGATCACGATGAGGATGCCGCAAAAACCGACGATGATGGCCAGCATTCGGCGCCAGCGAATCCACTCGCCGAGGAATGGCCCCGCGAGTAGCGCCACGATGAAAGGCGCGAGGAAGCCGATCGTCAGCGCCTGGTCGAGACGTAGCGTCTTCAGCGCCATGAAGTTGAACATGGTCGATCCGAGCATAAGGAACGACCGGAAAGTCTGATGCATCCACTTGCGGCTATAGAGAAGCCGCGGCACGGCCAGGATTCCGAACGTCATCACGACAAGAACGAATTGGCTCATGAACCGGAGCCACGTCACCTGCGTGACCGGAAGGCCGCTCCGCGTGGCAATATATTTCGCAGTCGTGTCGAGCGCTGAGAACAGGACCAGCGCCACGCACATGAGGCCGATGCCCCTGAGCGCGCTGGTTCCTGCCTGGGCTTGCTCGCCCGCCGCCTCGCGCTGCATGGCGCCTGGTGTCCCGATGTCGACGTTGAGTTGCGGCCGTTCGCCACGATGTCGAGCGGCTTATACCTGCTTCGCATGGCGGGAGTTGGAAAATGACGCGATCGTGCACATGCTCTATGGCTAGGTGGGTCTGCGAATACGGAGAGGTGACATGAAACCGCTCTTTCCAGTGACTGAGCACACGATCGCCACGGCGCGGCACAAGACGTTTTTTCTCGCCTGCGGTGCGGCAGACGCTCCGGCAATCATTTTCCTGCACGGCTGGCCCGAGCTGTCGCTGAGCTGGCGGCACCAGCTTCCCGTCTTCGCGAGCCTTGGCTTTCGCGCGATCGCGCCGGACATGCGCGGCTACGGACGCTCTGCCGTCTACGAGCGCCATGAGGACTACACGCTCGAGGTGATCGTCGAGGATATGCTGGATCTGCTGACGGCGACCGGTCGCGGGAGCGCGGTCTGGGTCGGTCACGACTGGGGCAGCCCGGTCGCCTGGAGCCTTGCGAGCCACCATCCGGAGCGCTGCGACGCGGTGGCGAGCCTATGCGTGCCGTACTTGCCAGGCGGATTCGGCCCGCAGAGCACCGTGCCGCTCGTCGACCGCGTCGTGTATCCGGAGGCGCAGTATCCCGCCGGGCAATGGGACTATCAGCTCTTCTACGAGGAGAATTTCGATACTGCGCGCCGGCACTTCGAAGCCGACGTGGCAAGCACGATCAGGATGCTGTTCCGCAAGGGCAGCGCGGCGGCGAAGGGCAAGCCGTCGCGCACCGCGGACGTACGCCGGCGCGGTGGCTGGTTCGCGCCGCTCGATCGTGCGCCGCCGGTGCCGCTCGATAGTGACGTGATTTCCGAGGAAGATCTCGCCGTCTACGTCGCAGGGCTCGAGCGCAACGGTTTTTTCGGGCCGGATAGCTGGTACATGAATCACGGTCGCAACGCCGACTATGCTCGGCGCGCGCAGAAGGGTGGTCGACTGGCGATGCCGGTATTGTTCCTGCATGGCGCCTACGACTACGTGTGCGAGACAATGACGTCGCAACTGGCCGAGCCGATGCGGGCATCATGTGATGACCTGATGGAAGTCGTCGTGCCATCGGGTCACTGGATGGCACAGGAACGGCCGGTCGAGGTCAATGCCGCGCTGGCACGCTGGCTGGCGACCAAGGTCGCCGACGTTTGGCCGTCCGCTAAACTCTGAGATGCCAAGCTCGGGGGCCGCCATGTGCGGCCCCCTTCGCCGGATTCAGATTTGGGCTCAGCGGTAGCCACGCACCGTCGCGTTGTAACGGTTCTCGGCGGCCTTCAGCTTGATTTTCTCGAAGAGCGAGACGCGGCCGTCGGCGTGTACGCGATCGCGGACGTCAGCAAGATGAGCCGCAGCATTACGCACCGCCGGTGGGGGCGAGTAGACGGGGGCGTAAGAGTGCCGGACGTAGGCGCGGCGAGCATACTCGCGCTCAACCTCATAGCGGCGCTGTGCTTGGTACTCACGCACGCGATCGGTGCGCGGGATCTTGGTGCCGAAGGGGCGGTACGGCGAGGACTGGACCGTGTCCGCGACAGCAGCGCTGGACGACACGACGGCAACGGCGCCGGATGACAGGGTGATGGCGGCAGCAGCGGCGGCGAGCAGGGCGAATTTCATGGCTTCATCTCCTCTTGTAGGCCGCGGGCAACCCCGTCTCGGTAGTTGCTCATGTTCGCGGCTTGCAGAGAGGAAACGTCGTTAATACGGCTCGTCCGTCGCAAGTTTTTATAATTTTTTCAGCGTGTTAACGGACGTTCATCTGAACGAGCATTCATCATCGCATGACGGACGGTCGGTCGAGCCCGTAGTGCGCCCTCAGCGTCGAGCCCTCGTAAGCGGTTCGGAATAGCCCGCGCCGCTGCAGCAGCGGCACGACCTCGGCGACGAACACGTCGAGCATCCATGGCAGGATCGGCGGCATGACATTGAAGCCATCGGCAGCGCCGTCGCTGAACCACTCGCTCATCAAATCGGCGACCTGCTCGGGCGTGCCCGCGAATGTGAAATGACCGCGCGCGCCGGCAAGACTCGCGAGGAGCTGGCGCAGTGTCGGTTGTTCGCGACGGACGAGACCGATGATGACCTCCGTGCGGCTGCGCGCGGCCTCGTGGGCATCGGACTTCGGGAAATCTTCGGGCCGAAGCGGCTTATCGAGCGGCAAATGCGAGAAGTCATGCCCGCCAAAGCGCGCCGACAGCCGCTTGCGCCCGACTTCTGGATCGGTCAGCTCGTTGAGCTCGCGGGTTAGCCGTTGCGCTTCGGCTTCGGTCGACGCGATCATCGGGCTCAACCCCGGTAGGATCAACGCCTGATCGGCCCGACGGCCGGCGGCGACGACCCGGGCCTTGAGGTCGGCGTAGAACTCCTGCGCGGTGGCTTTCTCCATGTGGGCTGTAAAGACGGCCTCGGCGTGCCGGGCGGCGAAAGCGCGGCCGGTGTCGGACGAGCCCGCCTGCACGAGCACGGGTCGGCCCTGCGGCGAGCGCGGAACGTTGAGCGGCCCGGCGACGCGATAGTGTGCGCCTTCGTGATTGATTGGACGGATTCGGTCCGGGCGCCCATAGCGGCCGCCGTCGCGATCGTCCAGGATGGCATCGTCGGCCCAACTGTCCCACAGCGCGCGCACGACCTGCATGAACTCTTCGCCGCGGTCGTAGCGGTCGGCATGGCTCACCTGTCCGGTGCCGCCGAAGTTGCGCGCCGCTGTCGCCATCCACGACGTCACGATGTTCCAGCCGATGCGACCGCCGCTGATGTGGTCGAGTGAGGCAAACTGACGGGCGAGATTGAAGGGCTCGGTGTAAGTCGTCGATGCCGTGGCGATGAGGCCGATGTGGGACGTCGAGACGGCGAGCGCGCCGAGCGCGGTGATCGGTTCGAGCCAGGTGCGCGCGGCGCTGGCGATATCGTCAGCAAGCGCGAGCTGATCGGCGAGAAAAATCGAATCGAACAGGCCCGCTTCGGCCTTCTGGGCGAGTTCCTGGTAGTAGCGGATGTCGGTCATGACGCGCGGTGTCGAATTGGGATGGCGCCACGACGCCTCATGATGGCCGCGACTATTGATGAACAGGTTGAGATGCAACTGTCTCGCCATGACGTTCCGCCCGCTTGTTTATTTGATTGCGGCGAGGGTAGCGCGGGGCCGTTGTCTATGACAGCGCGGTGACTGTTGCGGCTGGTATGCGCGTTCGCTGGTCGAATCCGTTCTCCCGCCGCATCCCGACATTTGTGTTCACGGCTGCGCGACCTTATATGGATGAGTAATCAGATATTTATGCGTCCGCAGGGCTTGAATGTGACGATGTCAGGCGATGATCACCGGCACACGCCCGGCGCGCATGACCACGGGCAAATCCATAAGGCTGGTGGATCGCACGATCACAGCCACACGCCCGCGATCACGGCCAATAACGAGCGCACGGTGCTGCTCGCGCTCGTCCTCACGGCCGGCTTCATGGTCGCCGAGGTCATCGGCGGCCTCCTTTCCGGCTCTCTGGCGCTGATCGCCGATGCCGGTCACATGCTGACGGACGCTGCCGCGCTGGGTCTCGCCTGGGCTGGATTCCACTTCGGCAAGCGCGCGTCGAACGCCACCAAAACCTTCGGCTACAAGCGCCTCGAGGTACTGGCCGGCTTGGTCAACGCGGTGACGCTGTTCGCGCTCGTTGCTTGGATCGCGTGGGAGGCGATCGACCGGCTGCTGGCGCCGACGCCGGTATTGGCAGGGCCGATGCTGGTCGTCGCGATCCTTGGTCTGGCGGTCAATATTGCCGTGTTCCTGATCCTTCGAGGTGCCGACACCGAGCACGTCAACATCAAGGGCGCGTTGTTGCATGTGATGGGCGACCTGCTCGGCTCGGTCGCGGCGATCGTTGCGGCAATTGCGATCTATTTCACCGGCTGGACGCCGATCGATCCGATCCTGTCGGTGCTGATCCTGATGCTGATCCTGCGCAGTGCCTGGGAGCTTCTGAAGAACTCGCTGCACATACTGCTCGAAGGGGCGCCCGCAGACATCGACATCGAGAGACTGCGCACTCATTTGATGGGCACAGTCGCGGGCGTCACCAGTGTCGATCATGTCCACGTCTGGTCGATCACTTCGGGAATGCCATCTGCGACGCTCGAGGCCGCCATCGCACCCGGCGCCGACCCGCGAGCCGTGACGCGGGCGATCAAGCGCGAACTGGCCCAGACGTTTGGGATTGGCCACAGCACCGTCGAGATCGTCTGGGGTGACAGCGAGGCGTGTGTACTCGAACCGAGGCTGGGCAGCACTAGAGGCGCGCCGCAGGGATGAGGACTGAGCCACTCGCTCAAAAAATAGGCGACGCGCGATCGCTGAGCAGATTGCCAGCACACCAATTGGCTATATTAGTATCCGGGTGCCCGATGGCCCCTCAGAGGCCCTTATCGGTGACCACAGTTCTGGCTGGCAGCAAGCGGGAAATGCGCACGTGTGCGGAATCGTCGGGTTGTTTCTAAAGGACAAGGCGCTGGAGCCGGAGCTCGGCCGCCTCACGGCGGCGATGCTGCACGAAATGTGCGGGCGCGGACCGGATAGTGCTGGCTTCGCCGTTTACGGTACCGGGACCGGCGGCGCGTCGAAGATCTGCGCTGTCAAACGCTTGGCGACACTCGACTGGCAGGATGTCACGGCGCGCCTCGCGCGCGCGACTGGCAGCAAAGTCACCTGCGAGACGATCGAGGACCACGCGGTTCTCCGCATCGAAGGCGATGGCGCGAAGGCCCGCACCTGGCTGATCGAGAACGTGCCCGAGGCGACGGTGCTCAGCGAAGGCGAGGCGATCGAGATCTACAAGGGCGTCGGCGATCCCGATGCGATCAGCGCGCGGCTGCGGCTCGCATCATTCAGCGGCACGCACGCCATCGGCCACACCCGCATGGCGACCGAGAGCGCGGTGACGATCGCCGGCTCGCATCCTTTCTCGACCGGCCGCGACACCTGTCTCGTGCACAACGGGTCGCTGTCCAATCACAACCGTTTGCGCGAGACGCTGCGTCGTCACGGCGAGAGATTCCAGACTGAGAACGATACCGAAGTCGCCGCCGGCTATCTGTCGTGGCGGATGCGCTCAGGCGATACCCTCGAGCAGGCGCTGGAGCACGCGCTCGACGATCTCGATGGCTTCTATACCTTCGTCGTCGGCACGCGCGATGGTTTCGCCGTCCTGCGCGATCCCGTCGCTTGCAAGCCGGCTGTCATGGCTGAGACGGATGAATGGGTCGCGTTCGGTTCGGAGTTCCGCGCGCTGGCGGCGCTCCCTGGCATCGACGGCGCACGCATCTGGGAGCCGGCCCCGGCGACAGTCTACGCCTGGACCCGGAGTTGAGTATGTCACCGGCCATGGATGGAATGAGATCGGCGCCTGCGACGCGCAATACCCGGCTCGACTTGGCCGAGCTGACGCTGCGGCAGGTGAATGAGACATTGCAGAAGGCCGAGGCCGGCGACTTCGTCATCACACATCCCCGTGGTGCGCACGCGCTTGGCGCTGGTCTGATGAGCCCGATCGGGGTCTCCATCGAGGGCCACGTCGGCTATTACTGCGGCGGCATGAACCAGCACGCCAATATCGTCATCAACGGCAATGCCGGCACCGGCGTTGCCGAAAACATGATGTCCGGGCGCGTGCACGTGAAGGGTGACGCCTCGCAGTCGGCGGGCGCCACGGGTTGCGGCGGCTTGCTGGTGATCGACGGCAATGCATCGGCCCGTCTAGGCATTTCGCTGCGCGGCCTCGACATCGTCGTGAAGGGCTCGATCGGCCATATGGCGGCGTTCATGGCGCAGGCCGGCAATATCGTCGTGCTCGGCGATGCCGGTGATGCGCTGGGCGACAGCATCTACGAGGCGCGGCTGTTCGTGCGCGGCAAGGTTGCGAGTCTCGGCACCGACTGTATCGCCAAGGAGATGCGCGAGGAACACCGCGTGCTGTTGCGCGGCCTGCTCGACGCCGCAGGCATCGGCCCCGAGGTCGACGTCGCGGAGTTCACGCGGTACGGCTCGGCGCGCACGCTCTACCATTTCCACATCGACAACCTGGGATCCTACTGATGGCCGACGACGATCGTTGGATCCACACCCCGCCGCGCGAGTCCGCAACTTTCGACCGCGCGACAATCGCCGAGATCCATCGCGCCGCCGCGACGGGCATCTATGACATCCGCGGCTTCGGCGCCAAACGCAAGTTGCCCCACTTCGATGACCTGCTGTTTCTCGGCGCTTCGATCAGCCGCTATCCGCTCGAAGGCTACCGCGAGAAGTGCGGAACCAATGTCATTCTCGGCACGCGCTTTGCGAAGACGCCGATCGAGTTGAAGATTCCGATCACGATCGCCGGGATGAGTTTTGGCTCGCTGTCGGCACCGGCCAAGGAAGCGCTTGGGCGCGGCGCGTCGGCGGTCGGCACGTCGACGACGACGGGCGACGGTGGCATGACGCCGGAGGAGCGCGCCGCGTCGAGCCTGCTCGTCTATCAGTACCTCCCGTCGCGTTATGGCATGGAGCCGGATCAGATCCGCAAAGCCGATGCGATCGAGATCGTGGTCGGCCAAGGCGCGAAGCCGGGCGGCGGCGGCATGCTGCTCGGCCAGAAGATTTCTGACCGCGTGGCCAAGATGCGCACGCTGCCGCCGGGGATTGATCAACGCTCGGCGTGCCGCCATCCCGATTGGACCGGCCCCGACGATCTCGAAATCAAGATCCTGGAGCTGCGCGAGATCACGGGTTGGGAGAAGCCCATCTACGTCAAGGTCGGTGCGGCGCGGCCGTATTACGACACCGCACTTGCTGTGAAAGCCGGTGCGGATGTCGTGGTGCTCGACGGGATGCAGGGCGGCACGGCCGCGACGCAGGACATATTCATCGAGCATTGCGGTTTGCCGACGCTCGCAGCAATCCGGCCAGCCGTGAAGGCGCTAACCGAACTCGACATGCATCGCAAGGTGCAGCTCATCGTGTCGGGTGGCATTCGCAATGGCGCCGACGTCGCAAAGGCTCTCGCGCTTGGTGCCGATGCGGTGTCGATCGGCACAGCGGCACTGATCGCGCTTGGTGACAACCATCCACGATGGGAAGACGAGTATCGCAAACTCGGCACGACCGCCGGCAGCTACGATGACTGGCACGAGGGTCGCGATCCCGCCGGTATCACCACGCAGGATCCGGAATTGACCAAGCGGCTAGATCCGATCGCGGCTGGAAAGCGTCTCGCGAACTACCTCTCCGTGCTGACGCTTGAATGCCAGACGATCGCGCGGGCCAATGGCAAGAGCCACGTCCACAACCTCGAGCCCGAGGATCTCGTCGCACTGACGATCGAGGCCGCGGCGATGGCTGGCGTACCGCTCGCCGGCACCGATTGGATTCCAGGTCGCGGCTCACGAGACTAACAACGAAGACTGTAACCCCAGGGAGTAGGCTCAATGAAAGATCCGATCAAAGTCAGCGCGAAAATCAGCGGTGGCGGACAGCCGAGCGAAGAGGACATCGCCGCGCTGAAAGCGGCAGGCTACCGCAAGATCATCAATCTGCGCCGCGCCGGCGAGCCGAACCAGCCGCTCGATCCCCAGGCTCAGGGCGATGTCGTGACGGCTGCCGGCATGGAATACGTGCACATTCCCGTCGATCCGAAAAATCTGAACCCGTCATCGGCCGAGGCGGTGGCGAAGGCTGTCGCGGAGTCGGATGGCCCGGTCTATGTGCACTGCGCAGCTGGCGGCCGCGGCGTCTCGCACGCGCTGCTCGCGGAAGCCAAGGCGCAGGGCGGCTCGGCGGACGATGTCCTGAAGAAGGCCGCGGAGCTGGGTTCCCCGATCACCGACGAAGGCTTTATCGCGTTCGTTCGCGCCTCCGTGGGTGATGGGAAGAAATAGACGCACTCACACGACATCAATCGATCGCCGGAGGCTCGCACCGCATGTCACTTGCCGCATATGCCAAGCAGAACGGGGTCAAGTATTTCCTCATCTCCTTCGTCGATCTGTTCGGCGTCATGCGCGCGAAGCTGGTGCCGGCGACGGCGATCGACACGGTGGCCAAGGCCGGAGCGGGCTTTGCCGGCTTCGCGGTGTGGCTCGGCATGACGCCGGCTCACGCCGACATGCTGGTGATGCCCGATCCTGAAACGGTTATGCAGCTTCCATGGAAACCCGAGATCGCCTGGGTAACGGGCGATCTCCTCATGGATGGAAAACCCATCGAGCAGAACCCGCGCCAGATCCTGAAACGCGTGATCGCGGACGCCGCGCGCGACGGCTATGCGATGAAGACCGGCGTCGAGTGCGAGTACTTTCTCATCTCGCGCGATGGCCGGCAGATTTCCGACGACGCCGATGCTCAGTCACGGCCCTGCTACGACCAGCAGGCGCTGATGCGGCGCTACGAGGTGATCAAGGAAATCTGCGACGGCATGATCGCG
>LNEA01000645.1 GCA_001464855.1 Rhizobiales bacterium Ga0077530 | reverse complement strand
CTCGATCCCGCCAACGCGGCGCTAATTGCGACACACGTTGCTGTCGTCCTCGGCAAGGCGCGGCCCGACGCTGCTCTCACGTTCAAATCCAATGCCGACGCATTCGTGCGCGACCTGTCCGCGCTAACCGCAGAACTGTCGCCCAAGCTCGCGCCGCTCGCGGACCGGCCCTTCATCGTGTTTCACGATGCCTACCAGTATTTCGAGAAAAGGTTCGGGCTCGAGGCGGTGGGCTCGGTCACCGTCAGTCCGGATCTTGCACCGAGCGTAAAGCGGTTGAGCGCATTGCGCGCGAAGATTAGCCGGCTCAAGACCGCCTGCGTGTTTGCCGAACCTCAATTCGAGCCGCGCCAGATCGCGACGATCACGGAGAACACGTCGGCGAAGCGAGGTGTGCTGGATCCGCTCGGCGCATCGATTCCCGCGGGCGCTGCGCACTATCCGACGCTGCTGCGCAATATGGCGGCCGACTTCGAGCAATGCTTGAAGTGAGGTTAGTTGGGCGCGCCCTTCAGGTCGCGATACGCCGGCGGCTGATGAGCGTCACGCCAATGATGATCAGCGCAATACCACCCGCGCGCGCGAGCGAAATCTGTTCGCCGAAGAACAGCCAGCCACCAAGGGGCACGGTAACGAATGTGGCCCCCTGCAGCGTAAACGCCCGCGTCAGTTCACTGCCCTGGAGGATCGCGATCCACAATACGAAGGCGATGACATAGCCCGCAAGGCCGGCCCAGACGGCGGGTGTTGCCAGAAAGCGGTCGAACCACGCGATGCCGAAGTCGACGCCGTTAAGAGCGTTGCCGCCCGCCTTAAATGCGATCTGGGTGCCGGAGTCGAGCGCGAGAAAGAGCCCCCACAACCCGATATCGCGGCGAATTGTGGATGCCGTCGCCGCCGAGGCGGTTTCCGGGATCTTTCCGCCCAACCGGCGCTCGATCCCGGAGGCATCGCTCATTCGGCAGCAGCAGTCGTGATCGCCGGAGCGCTCTCGTTGCGCGGCTTGAGCTGGGTGGCGAGCCAATTGCCATAGTCCACCGATCGATCGACGACGAGCGTCCGCTGCCGATCCAGTGTCACCATGTGGTAGCTGTCATCCAGCACCACGACGTCGACCAGGCCACCGAGATGGCGCTGGAGCTGCATCGTGTTCGAGATGTCCGACTGATCGTCATGGCGCGGATGGAAGACCAGCGTCTGCTGACGCACGGATCCCAGTTCCTTTTTCACGACGTTGCGCAGCGCCTTGAACTCCCACAGCACGCCACCGCGACGGCCGAAGATGTCCTTCAGCGGCCGGCCTTCGCTCTGAAGCGAATCGAGCACGAAGCGACGGATGCGGTCGTCCTTGATGCCGTAGGGCGCGACTTCGCTGAAGTTCAGCAGGTTCGCAAACCACTTGTGCCGCACCAGCTTGAACAGGTGGAAGGCCTTCGGGATGGCCCAGCCGTTCGGCCAAATCGTCGGCGAGAACAGGAGTGTCGCGTGCACCTTGTTGGGCCGCTGGGCCGCAAGGTGGAGCGCCAGGAGCGCACCGGACGACAGGCCGCCAACAACGACCATATCGCAGCGCGCACTGAGCTCGTCGTGTGCGGCGCAGACGGATTCGTACCAATCCTGCCAGCTCGTCGCATTGAGCTCTTCGTCCGTGCCGCCATGGCCCTCGAGCAGCGGGCAGTAAACGGCGAAGCCGGCGCGAGTCAGGCCTTGCGCCACGAAGCGCAGCTCGACCGGCGTGCCCCCGAGACCATGGATCAGGAGAAATCCGATGCGGCCATTCTCGCCGAAACCTGGCTGGTCGTAGACCAGCCGTTCGGCGATAGCCATTTTATTGGTGTTGTCAGACGTTTGCATGAGAAGGCTCATGTCCTTTCTTATTGATGCTATGCTGCCCCGGCGACGATGGCTACCCCTGCCATCACCAGCACGACGCCAGCAAACTGACCGGCGTCGAGACGCTCGGAGAGGAAAACGCGGCAGGCCAAGGCCACCACGAGGAAGGTTAGACTGGCGATCGGGAAGGCCACCGAAAGCGGTAGAATTGCCAGGATCTGGACCCAGAGGATGAGCTGGGCCACGTAGGCCGTGATCCCGGCGAGCAGCCAGCCGTCGCTGACCAGGCCGCGCAGGAAGCCGCCGCGGTCGGGTCCACTATGGGCGGGGAGCCGGCTGGCGCCGATCTTGAAGCACAGCTGTCCAGCGACATCGCAAGCGATGGTCGCGGCAAACAGCGGCACCAAAGTCGACGCAAACGACATTTACTCAACTTCCCTTCCCAATCAGCGCTCCGTGTCCGGCGCGCTGGTCCCAATTGGTGTCGACGTTCAGTGCATCTAGTTGCGCGTGACGCGGGTGATCACCGCATCGAGAAGCCGCAGAGCGAGATCGATCTCGCTCTTGGAGATGTGGAGGCTCGGCGCGAGGGTGATCACGTTCTTGTAGTATCCGCCGATATCGAGAACGAGCCCGTATGCGCGACCATCGACCTTGAGATCGCCCTTGAGGCCCTCGTCGACCATCAGATCGACGAGACGCTTCGAGGGGGTGAAGCTGTCATGCGGCTCGCAAATCTCGGCGCGCAGTGCCAGGCCGAGGCCGTCGACGTCGCCGATGCATTTGTGCCGCTTCTGGAGGTCCTTGAGGCCGGCGAGGAAATAGGCGCCCTTCTCCATGACCATGGCCTCGTAATCGGTCTCGGCCATCATGTGCATGGCCTCGAGCGCGATCGCGGTGCCCATTGGGTTGGCGTTGAACGTCGAGTGGGTCGAGCCCGGCGGGAAAATCGTTGGGTTGATCAGCTCCTCGCGCGCCCAAACGCCTGCCAGCGGATTGAGGCCATTTGTGATCGCCTTGCCGAACACGAGCGCGTCCGGCTGAACGCCGAAGTGCTCGATCGACCAGAGTTTGCCGGTGCGATAGAAGCCCATTTGAATTTCGTCGACGACGAGCAGAATGCCGTGGTCGTCGAGAACCTTCTTGAGGCCCTTGAAGAAATTCGGCGGCGGGATGACGTAACCGCCGGTGCCCTGGATCGGCTCAACGTAGAACGCGGCGTACTCCGCCTCGCCAACCTTGGGATCCCAGACGCCGTTGTACTCGCTCTCGAACAGGCGGGCGAAGTGCTGCACGCACTGCTCGCCATACTCTTCCTTCGACATCCCCTTGGGGCCGCGGAAGTGGTACGGAAACGGGATGAACTGCGCGCGATCGCCGAAGTGGCCATAGCGGCGGCGATAGCGGTAGGACGAGGTAATCGCCGAAGCGGCGAGCGTGCGGCCATGATACCCGCCTTCGAAGGCGAACATCAGGCTCTTGCCCTTCTTGAAATTGCGAACGAGCTTCAGGCTGTCTTCGATGGCCTGGGCACCACCGACATTGAAGTGAACGCGCCCCTTGTTGCCAAACTTGGCTTCGGCATCCCGCGCGATCAGGGTTGCCAGTTCGATCTTCTCGCGATGGAGATACTGCGAGGCGACCTGCGGAAGCCTATCGAGCTGACGGTGCGCGGCCTCGTTCAGACGCGGATTGCGATAACCGAAGTTGACCGCCGAATACCACATCTGAAGGTCGAGAAATTCGCGGCCTTGGGCGTCGTACATAAACGAGCCATCGCAGCGATCGAAGATCTTCGGCGGGTTGGTGTAGTGCACCGTATCGCCGTGCGAGCAATAGACGTTCTCAAGCTCAAGAAGCTCGGCTTCGCCACGTACTGGCGAGCCAATCGTCTCGTCTGCTTTTGAGAACACCTTTTGCATACCCTAGTCCGTTGTTTAATCAGTCGACTGGACGGCTGTTTCAACTTGCCCAATTCAAAACTGTGATGGTTCCTCATGCCTGAAACAAGAAGCTGCGGACCGTATAGTTAACGGCGTTTCACCATGCCGAATTCAAGCAACGGCCTTCGTTTCGATAACTTGCGACGGGCCTAATTCAGCTATCAACATATCCGCGAATGATTTTGTTCGTTCGAGCACAAGGTCGCGCTGCTTGTCGAGCGTGATGATGTGATAGCTGTCGTCGAGTACAACCGTATGAACGCGCCCGCCGAGATGCTTTTCGAGGTACGTGGCGTTCCGCAGGCTGGCCCGATCATCGTCGCGCGGATGGATGACAAGCGCCGGCTGCGTAATGCCCGTGAGGCGCCGGCGCACATCATTGACGAGCCACCTGAGCTCGAGCATCGGTCCGCCGGGAATGCTGAAGAAACCCGCCTTGGACGGATCGCCACTGTGAAGCGCTTCCGCGATCATCATTCGCAGGCGCGTGTCCTTAATCCCGTAAGGCGCGCGCTCACTGAACTGGATGCGGTTCGCCACCGATTTCTGGAAGACGGTATTGAAGAGACCGGCGTACCAGGGAACAGCCCAACCATCGAGCCACAGTGTCGGGGCATAAAGGACGATGCCGTCAACGGTGTTGCGGTTTTCGGCCGCGACGCGCAGCGCGAGTACTGCCCCCATCGACAGGCCGCCGACGATGATGCGATCGCAATGCTCGCGGAGCCTCAGCAGCGCGTCCTCGGCCGTCTGATGCCAGTCCTGCCAGCGGGTATTCGTCAGGTCTTCGAGAGTGCCGCAGTGACCAGCGAGTTGCGGGCATGACACCGTGTGTCCCTCCCTGGTCAGGCCGTTGGCAATATAGCGCAGCTCGACCGGCGTGCCGCTCAAGCCATGGAGCAGCAAAAAGCCGGTCCGGCCCCCTTGCACGAACGTGCCGCGATCATCCGCAGTCATGCCGATACCTTTGTTCTTATTGCCCCAAGCGTCTCGTGAGATCAGCGCGTTGGTTGTGAGACGTGCGCTGCTTCAGGACGCCTTATGGAGGGATCGTCAAGCCAGACGCCAAGTCTGTCAGTGACGTCGAAGAAGCTTTCGAAAGGGTAGTGAGTAGCGCCGGTGCTGACGCACAGCTCCAGCAGCTTGCTCTTCGCGAACACCAGGTCGGCGTGCTTGGAGACGCAAAAATCAGAACGACCATCGCCGACAACGATCTTCATTGTCTTCTGATGGGGCTCTGTGAATGAGCATTTGCAGTTGCCGGCGAGCGAAATGCAGGAGCTGCGTGAATTCGGGAACGTCACGCGCCAATGCCCGCCGCCGATATGTTCGAGATGGTTCGCCTTGAAGACGAGATCAATACCCGCGTTGCGCAACACGTTCTCGATCACGTAATCGAAGCCATCGGAAACGACAGTAATGCCGACGCCCGCTTTCGCGCATTCGCGGACGAATTTCGAAAACCCCGGATCGACATCAAGAGCTCCGATTTCCGACAACACGTCTTTCGGATCAGCACGAAGTAGCGCGACCTGCCGTGTCAGGCATTCGCGAGATCCGATCTTTCCCGATTGCCAATCGGCTTCGACATCGCGCCAGCTCGAATCGGCGAAACGCTCGAACAGAAAGTCGGTGGCATCTTGAGGAACGATGGTTCCATCAAAATCCACGAAGGCGTGGCACTTCAAACGCGCACTCGACACTTGCTTGGAACTCTTTGATTGTGTCCGATGATTTGGCGTTGCTACCCCAAACCTTGAACTTCTACAACTGTTTTGGGGCATCAAGAAGCTCCTGCAATGATGTTTCGTTAATGACTTCCGACCACTTGGCGGAACGCGCTGCTTTTGGCCTCAGCAAACATCGTTTGCATCCGGATTAACATTGCGTATCTCGTTGGGATTGGTCTGTTTTCTGGTGGAGCTGCGAAGCGGGACACAGCTCGATTTACTATTCAACGTACCGACTTGCCGAATGTTCCGAATTGCGGATCTTAAACACGGCATTGTGAGTGTAATTAACGAGCGTGACCGTTTTGCACCATCGGTGCTTCATCGCAACAATCGCGCTTGCTCCGGCGCCTGAACGTATGTGGTTTCTGGCAGTCGAATAGCAATGAGATGTTCTGTCGCGCGTCCAATGGTGCCCTGGCTGATGGCTACTCGGAGCCCTACGTTTGGACACGATCAACGGACTCCAAAACCATGGCGCGCATATCCCGTATTTCGGATACTTATCGGCGCAGATTGCGGCTTTCCTCCCGCGATGTGTTTTTGGCGGCCGCGCTTACGGCGCTTGCCGGAGGTGTCGTCTTGGCGGCCTTGTGGAAGGCCCCTGCGACCGGCGTTCAGTTTCCCGAGGCGTCGGTCCAATCGGATCCGAGGCAGTAGATCGCGGCGGGTTGCGGCTGTCGGGTGGCGGGGGCCTGTTGGCGCCCCTTGGTGTGGCGTCGCGGTGGCGGTGGCGCGAATTGGCCCCCCTTAAATCGACCTTGGCTGCCTGATGACGAAGTGCGCGGGCTCAGCCTGCTGACAGGCGCTTTGCATGGCAGGTTTGCAGCCCCCGCAGTGCGGTAGCCGCTTTCTGAACACCTAAAAACACCTGGACGTTCGCCGGCCACATTAGTGTGGAGATATGCGATAGTGCAGGGCGTCGGGCGCGACGGTGCGCGCTCGCAATTCGGGCAAGCTGCTGGCGGCGACTGCGGGCCGGCCAGCCAGAGATGGGCGGCACGGCGATGTTCGGACGATCCAATGCTCTCATCGGGACAATACTGATTGTGCTGGCGGCACCCGCCTTGGCCCAGACGCCAGCGCCGGTTGATCGCGAGGTGTGGTCCAACGAGCGCGTGAAGCCGTCCGACCAGATCCCACCGGCCGCGCGCCAAATGCCAGCTCAGCGGCCTCGGATGGCCCCTCCTGCGCGCGCCGACGATGAATTCGATCCGCCAGCGTCATCCGGCTGTCAGTTCAGAGAGAACAAGCTGGATTTGCTGGTCTGAACCCGCCTCGCGACGCAATCACGGGGTCTTTGCGGCGCTTTTCGCCGCTGGCGACTTGGTCGTGCCGACCGTCGGGCCCGATTTACCCTTCGTGGCAGCCGACTTCTCTTTGGCTGCTGCACGGTTGCGGGCCCTGAGCCGCTTCTGCTTGGCGCGAGACGCGCCAGCATTGCGCCGCGGATTGCAGGCAAACGATGCCACATGTTCGCGGATGCTATGGACGGCCGTCGTGTCGGCACTTATCGGCAGTGAATCCACCGTCATGCTCGAGAAGAATTCCTTCCAGCCGTAGTTCTTGAAGCCGTGCTCCAGCAGGCTCGCTGCGCGCAAGCTGCGATCGCGCGACGTGTATTCGCCAAGAACCACCGCGACGAGGCGCCGATCATCCCGCGTCGCGCTGGCGACGACGTTGAAGCCCGAATCGCAGATGAATCCGGTCTTGAAACCGTCCGCGCCCTCGTAGGTGCGCAGCAGGCCATTGTGTGTTCTGAGGCGCCGCCGCCCGATCTGCATGTCGGACATGGCCCACATCGGGCCGTACTCCGGATATTCGCGCACGACGATGCGAGTCAGGCGGGCAAGATCGCGCGCCGTCGTCACCTGCTCGGGCGCCGGCAGTCCATGCGGATTGACGAAGCGTGTGTTGGTCATGCCGACACGCCGGGCCGTATTGTTCATCTGCGCGATGAATGCTTCTTCCGTCCCGCCGATCGCTTCGGCAAGCATGACGGCGGCGTCATTGGCCGACTTCACGATCAGGGCTTTCAGCGCGAGGCTGACGGTGATCTCGGCGCCGACGGGCAATCCAAGCTTGCTTGGCGGTTGCGCGTGCGCGTTGGCGCTGACGGGAATCTTCTGCTCGAGACTGATCTTGTTCGTACGCAGTGCCTCGAAGACCATATAGGCGGTCATGATTTTGGTCAGCGATGCCGGATGCCAGGGCTGATCCTGCTCCTCGGCGTAGAGCACCTTACCGGTGGCGGCATCAAAGAGCAGTGCGGGGCCTGCTGAAGCGGTGCCCGCCCATCCGAGCAAGAGTGTGAGTGCGATGGCGGTCTTCCGCAGGACCATTCGTCCGGCCTCCTTCTTCATTTGGAATCGGCGCACACTAAACTGATCCGCCGCTTGATTCACCGCGAAGTAGGTCATTTGAAGGTATAGCGGCCATTCGTCGCCGGGCGATGCCCGACCGCCACATGCGACATCCGGGACTTAAATTTATTCCGTCGTCGCAAGGGCGGATGTCTGCCTATCGGCTGGCGTGCGCGGCGGCCGTACCCACTACTTCTTTCGATCGGGATAGCTGCGCGCCATGCCGTCGCGTACGTCGTTCTGGATGCCGTATTGCGCGAAGGGATAGCGGAAGCCGTTTTTTGCCAGCGCCTCCATTCCAGTGATGGCCTTGGCGAGCTGGTCGGGTGGCAGCGCCATCAACATCTCGTCGTCGAGCACGCCGCCATACCGGCGTTCGGCAAAGCAGGGGATCGAGAGCGACGGCTCACGCTTTGTCAACGCGCGGCCCCAACTGTCGGCGCAAGCGCTCTCGCCGACGACGCCCCAGTCGAACTTTTTGTAGCCCGACCACTGGAGTCCGTTGATGAAGTACATCATGGCGCCAGGCGTCGCGTAGAAAAGGACGATGTCGGGCGGATCGAGGCGGCCGGCGGCGAGAGGCGCCACGGCCAGCGCGTCAAATTTTCCGTCTGGCACGCAGTGCATCGCAGCCTGATGCTGTTGCGCGTCGCCGGGGGTCGAGAACCAGACGTTGACCATGTGGGCGCCGGACTGCCACTTGGGGTCCTTCGCATTGCCGAGGCCGACGACCGCGCGGCATTGGGCGCCGACGAGATCGTCCGACGTGATGCCGACGGTCCAGCCGAGACGCGAAGCCTGTGCCACGACCTGGTCAAGTGTGTGCACCGCTTTCGGACGCCGGATGCGCGGGATCGCCTCCATCTCGGCGCGATCCTCGTACATCTTCATGGCGAAGGGGAACGACCTCAGCCGCAACAGCCGTTCGAGATCGGCGGCGAGCTTTCCGTAGTCGAAGGACGTCGCATCGCTCGCTTGCAGTGCCGTCATACCCGTGCCTCCCAAAGTCTCGTTGTGATTGCGGCCGATATTGTGCCGTTCGCCCGGTCCGTGCAAGGTGGCGCCGGCCTATGGAGGAGCGAGGCGATGCTTGAAGTTGGCGATCTCGCACTGCGGCGCGCTGTGTCAGGCGACTTCGAGAGCGTCGTTGCCATTCAACGCGCGGCCTATGCGCGAAATCGCGAGCTGCTCGGTGTCGAACCGCTGCCGCTGTTGGCCGACTACGAGCAGATCCTCCGCGACTATGAGGTCTGGGTGACGGCCGAGGGGCCGATCGCAAGCGTACTTATCCTAGAGCCGCGCGCCGACGATCTCCTGATCTGGAGCATTTCCACCGATCCGCAGCATCAGAAATCCGGTCTCGGGCGTGCGATGCTCGCGGCAGCTGAGGTGCGCGCCCGTGAACTCGATCGCACGACCATGCGGCTCTATACGGGTGCTAAACTGCACCATCTTACGGGCTGGTACGGCCGCAACGGCTACACGATCGAACGTATCGAGGAACTGCCCGATCGCACGATCGCACATATGGTGAAGCGCATTTAGTACCCCCAACCCGCCTTTTCCACAGCGGCACCAGAGCTGGTGGACGGCGGCGTTCCACCGAGTCAATGTCGTTGGACAACGGATCTTTTCACGATTGGCGGGCAGCGTAATGTTTCCACTATCGAAAATGCTGACCTCGTTCGTGAAGGTCGGCACCCTGAACGTGGTCGATGCGGAAGGGCGGTCGCACGTCTTCGGCGGTACGCGACCCGGTCCCACGGCCAACATGCGACTGACCGATCCGAGCCTTTATCGCAAACTTTTCTTCAATCCAGAACTGCATGCGGGCGAAGCCTACATGGACGGCCGCATGACCTTCCCGGAAACGGGGCTACGCGCCTTTCTGACGCTCTTCTCGGTCAACCGTCTCGCGCTCAGTTCGCAGCCCGTGCAGCAGGTGCTGCGCCGCATCTCGCGTGGGCTCAAGCGCTTCCAGCAGGCCAATCCGATCGGCAAGGCGCAGCAGAACGTCGCCCACCACTACGACCTGGGCAATCCGTTCTACGAGTTGTTCCTGGATCGCGAGCTGTTCTACTCGTGCGCGTACTTCCGCACCGACGACGAGACGCTCGAGGCCGCGCAGCGCAACAAGTGCCGTCTCATCGCGGCAAAGCTCAACTTGAAGCCGGGCATGAAGGTGCTCGACATCGGCTCGGGTTGGGGCGGGCTCGCACGGTATCTCGCGCAGATCGCCGATGTCGAAGTGTTGGGCGTGACGCTGTCGAAGGAGCAGTTTGCGCTGGCGGTCGAACGCACCACAGTGGCAGGGCTCACAGATCGCGTAACGTTCGAGCTTCAGGACTACCGCCAGCTCACGACCAAGTTCGACCGCATCGTCTCAGTCGGTATGTTCGAGCATGTCGGCGTCGGTCACTACGGCGAGTTCTTCGCCAAGGTGAACGACCTGCTCACCGACGATGGTGTGATGCTGCTCCATTCGATCGGAAAGATGAGCCCTCCCGGCACCGCCAGTCCATGGCTGCGCAAATACATCTTTCCTGGCGCCTACTCGCCAGCGCTGTCCGAGGTCTTCCCCGTGGTCGAGGCCAACAGCCTGTGGGTGACGGATGTCGAATTTCTGCGCGTGCACTACGCGACGACGCTGCGGCACTGGTACGAGCGCTTCGAGGCCAACCGCGCCAAGGTCGCGGCGATGTACGACGAGCGCTTCTGCCGCATGTGGGAGTTCTATCTGGTCAGCGCGGAGATGATGTTCCGCACGGGCTCGCAGGAAGTCTTCCACATGCAACTGGGGAAGAAACGCGACGCGGTGCCGATCACGCGCGACTATGCCGTCGACGTGCAGCGCGCGTTTGAGCGCCTCGAACAGGAACGCGGATTTTAGCTAGGCGTCGTTGTTGGGTGCTGGCTTGCGCCGGGATCGCTCGCGCTTTGCGACGTTGCCGAGTTTGCCGGCGGTGGCGTCGAGTTTGCGCTGCGCCGCGTTGAAGGCGTCTCGCAGTGCAATGAAAACGTCGGCGTTGTCCGCCTCGTTGTCGATGACGATCGGTCGCTTGCCGGGCATGCCGAGGTCGATCGTTACGTTGAACATCTTGGCTCGCGCGTCCGTGCGGTTCGGTGACGAGATCACGACGCGTGCGTGCGTGAAGCGATCGAAATGCCCATGCAGGCGCGCGAATTTCTCCTGTATCCGGGCCTCGACAGCATCGCTCTTGTCGATTCCATGGAAGGAGATCTCGAGAGGGATCGTCATGCGGGAACCACCTTTCTGCTGGGTTGGCGGACGGCACTTTATTAGACGTGGGAGTCGCGTGAAGCTGGATCAAGGGGGGACCACTGCCTTAGTGTGACCCCAGTCTCGCCTGGATGGTTTCCAGCCTGATATCGGGGGCGCACATGAGCGGCGTATTTCTTGTCACGGGCGGTTCTCGCGGCATCGGCGCGGCGGCGGCAAGACTCGCAGCCGAGCGTGGCTATGACGTGGCGCTGACCTATATCTGCCGTAAGGACGCCGCCGATGCCATGGTCGCTGACATCCAGCGCATGGGGCGGCGCGCACTCGCGGTTCAATGCGACGTTGCCGATCCGGTTGCGATCGCGAACGCGTTCGATGCCGTGCAGCGCGCGTTCGGGCGGCTCGACGCGTTCTTCAACAATGCCGGCATCCTGTGGCCGCACTCGCGCTTCGTGGACATCACCGCGGAACAATTGTCGCGCACGATTGCCGTCAATCTGAGCGGGCCCTTCCACGCCAACCAACACGCCATCCGTCGTATGTCGACACGCTTCGGCGGCAAGGGTGGAGCGATCGTGAACATGTCGTCGATGGCCGCAAAGCTCGGCGGTGCTTTCGAGTGTGTCGACTACGCGGTGTCGAAAGGCGGCATCGAGAGCATGACGATCGGTCTCGCGAAGGAGCACGCAGCGGAAGGCGTGCGCGTCAACGGCGTGCGCCCCGGCATCATCGAGACCGACATCCACGCGAGTGCCGGCGATCCGGGGCGCGTCGCGCGCATCGCATCGAGCGTGCCGATCGGGCGCGGTGGCAGCGCTCAGGAAGTCGCCGAGACGGTGCTGTGGCTGTGCTCGCCACAGGCATCCTACGTGACGGGCGTCACGATCGATGTCGCCGGGGGACGCGGTATCTGAAGCACGCGTGACCTTCGCGTCACGCGCTCCCGCAGAAGCCGTGTGCCTTCACGACGCGCTTGTCGGAGGCTGGGAATTTCGCCAGCCGATCCACCGGGCGCACTGGCCGCTTGACCAGTTCGCCGCCGCAATTCGGGCAGCGCCCGCCCGGCAATCGTTCGCTCGCGCAGTCGGCGCAGAACGTGCACTCGAACGAGCAAATCACGGCGTCCGCGGCATCTGCCGGCAGATCCTTGTCGCAACACTCGCAGTTTGGTTTCAAGGTCAGCATCACCGGCCTCCGTTTTTGCGAGCCTCAGAAGAACGCCTGCAGTCCCGTCTGTGCGCGACCGAGGATCAGCGCGTGGACGTCGTGCGCGCCCTCGTAGGTGTTGACGGTCTCGAGGTTCGCCGAGTGACGCATCACATGGTACTCGATCTGGATGCCGTTGCCGCCGTGCATATCACGCGCGACGCGGGCAATGTCGAGCGCCTTGCCGCAGTTGTTGCGCTTGATGATCGAGATCGCTTCTGGCGCGAGGCGCCCTTCGTCGAACAGGCGGCCGGCGCGCAGCGCGACGTGCAATCCGAGCGTGATTTCAGTCTGCATGTCGGCAAGCTTCTTCTGGACAAGCTGCGTCGCCGCGAGCGGACGACCGAACTGCTTCCTGTCGAGTGTGTACTGACGCGCGCGGTGCCAGCAATCCTCGGCCGCGCCCATGGCGCCCCACGCGATGCCGTAGCGCGCGCGGTTGAGGCAGCCGAACGGGCCTTTGAGGCCGGAGACATTCGGCAGCATCGCGCTCTCCGGCACGACGACGCCGTCCATCACGACTTCCCCGGTAATCGAGCAGCGCAAGCTCAGCTTGCCTCCGATCTTCGGCGCCGAGAGGCCCTTCATGCCTTTTTCGAGAATGAACCCGCGGATCTCGTCATTGTGCTCAGCCGACTTCGCCCACACGACGAACACATCAGCGATCGGCGCGTTCGAAATCCATGTCTTCGAGCCGGTGAGGCGATAGCCGTCTGCGACTTTCTCGGCGCGCGTTTTCATTCCGCCGGGATCGGAGCCGGCGTCCGGTTCGGTCAGACCGAAGCAGCCGACGTACTCGCCCGACGCGAGCTTCGGCAGATACTTCATCCGCTGCTCTTCCGAGCCGTAGGCGTAGATCGGGTGCATCACGAGCGACGACTGCACCGAATTCATCGAGCGGTAGCCGGAATCGACACGCTCCACTTCGCGCGCGACGAGGCCGTACGACACATAGTTGGCGCCCGCGCAGCCGTACTTCTCCGGAATTGTAATGCCGAGCAGGCCGAGCGCACCCATCTCGGTGAAGATCTCGCGGTCGGTGCGCTCCTCGAGATAGGAGGAGATGACGCGCGGCGCGAGCTTCTCTTGGCAGTAGTCGCGCGCCGTGTCGCGGATCATACGCTCGTCCTCGGAAAGCTGATCCTCGAGGAGGAGGGGGTCTTCCCATTGGAAGGCGGCGCGCGAGGCTTTTGAGCTGGGGGCTTTGTCTTGCATGGCGGTGTCCTCGGCGTGCGATGGGGATGCTTCGTCGCCCTACTTTATCACTTCGATGAGATCCTTGAACTCCCTCGTGTCGCCGCGTCCGAGCCATTCGAAGGCAACCATCTCGTGTGTGACGATGTGGGCGCCAGCCTGTTCGAGCCGGCGGATCGCTACGTCGCGCACCTCGGCGACCCGCGATCCGATCGCGTCGGCGACGAGAAACACTTGCAGGCCGGCCGCGCGCAGGTCCAGGCTGGTCTGGCCGACGCAGACGTGCGCTTCCATGCCGGCGACCACGACCTGGTCCCGTCCGTCGCCTCGAAAACCTTCGATCCGGTCGCGGATGCCGTCATCCTTCCACGACGAGAAGGAAATTTTCTCGAATCGGGGCGCTTTGCTGCCCGCTTGAGTGCCGAGTGCCGCGAGGATCGGCTCCACGGTCGGTCCCAGACCCTTGGGGTAGTGTTCGGTCAATGTCGCGGGAACGCTGAGCCGGGAGGCATAGCGGGCCAGGCGGGCGCAGTTCGCCACCACCCGGTCGCTCTCGGCCACGTGGGGCGCCAGTTTGCTCTGAATATCGATCAATAAGAGCTGACTGCGGCGGCGATCGATCAACATCCTGTGCTCCCTGCCGGTTTAGTGGCCGCGGTATGGTCGATTGCGGCTGCTCCCACCGTCACATTGTGCTTCCGGCGCCCTGCGCCCTTGAAGTAAGTCGATGCGATAATTATCTAAAATTGCGACTTCGACGTGCGGTCGCCACGATGCTTGTGGCAGGGTGGCGCAAGTCAAGAAAAAACGACGATTGGGCTTGTATCCCCACCGGGCTCCCCCTATAAGGAGCATTCGAAACACACCCAAGCGAGAGTCGACACGGCAGCAGACGGGATTTGAAAGCCCGGAGACTGCACTGTCGGCTGCCTCTACGTTTGCGGTGTCCGTTGCGGCGCGGACAGCGGGGTCTCGCGAAGACTAATCCACCCGACTGTGACAATGCCAGACCGTTTTCGGGGTGGACCTCGAGGGGTGTAGCTCAATTGGTAGAGCGTCGGTCTCCAAAACCGAAGGCTGGGGGTTCGAGACCCTCCGCCCCTGCCAATACTCCGGGCGGATCGGCTGGTGGTCACAAGGGTAACGGATTGAGCGCGAGAGACCGGAGCGGTCGGATCGCCAGGGAATGTCAGGGAATTGGAGCTGATGGCGCGAGCGAATCCCTTCGAGTTTCTTCAGCAGGTACGCCAGGAAACCGCCAAGGTCACTTGGCCGGCCTGGAAGGAAGTGTGGATAACCACCGCCATGGTTCTGGTCATGGTGACCCTCGCATCGATCTTTTTCATGATTGTCGATCAGGGGCTTGGTTGGCTCGTGAGGCTCGTGCTGAGCGTGTTCCGCTGACGGTGGACCGATCGGTCGCACCGGCGCGTGTGGGTAGTTGACAGCAGGGCAGCATGGCGAAGCGGTGGTACATTGTTCACGCCTACTCGAACTTCGAGAAGAAGGTCGCGGAGGCCATTAAGGAGCGGGCGAAGGCAGCGGGTCTCGAACACTTGTTCGAGGAAGTGCTCGTTCCGTCCGAAGACATCATCGAGATGCGCCGCGGGCGCAAGGTCCACTCGGAACGCAAGCTCTTCCCGAGCTACGTACTCGTGAAGATGGATATGACCGATGCTGCGTTCCTGCTGATCAAGAACACGCCGAAGGTCACTGGGTTCCTCGGGGCCGACAACAAGGCGGTGCCGATCTCCGAAGCTGAGGCCATGCGCATCCTCAATCAGGTCAAGGAAGGCGTCGAGCGGCCGAAGCCGACGGTGACCTTCGAGATCGGCGAGCAGGTCAAGGTGGCCGATGGGCCATTCGCGAGCTTCAGCGGTCTCGTTGAAGAAGTCGACGAGGAGCGGTCCCGCCTCAAGGTGGCGGTGTCGATCTTCGGGCGCCCAACTCCGGTGGAGTTGGAGTTTACCCAAGTCGAGAAGGTGGGCTAACGCCGGCGCCGAACGACCGGTGAACGAAAGTGGGTCGCCCCCGACGGGAGCGACAAAGCTGCAAGAGGCATAGACGACGAACAGGCACGAGGCGGACATTCGTTTGGCAAGAAAAGGCCAAGGGAGAGCGCATCGTGTTCGTGCGGGAGGGCTGGAGCCGGCCCGATTGACCGCTAACCCTGGGGAGCCGTGCTCCCTGGTTTTGAGCACAGGGGAAAGAGGACGTAGATGGCAAAGAAGATAGACGGTTACATCAATCTGCAGGTGAAGGCCGGACAGGCCAACCCTGCGCCGCCGATCGGGCCCGCGCTCGGTCAGCGTGGCGTGAACATCATGGAGTTCTGCAAGTCCTTCAACGCCAAGACGAAGGACATGGAGCAGGGTACGCCGATCCCGGTCAAGATCACGGTCTTCTCCGATCGTTCGTTCACCTTCGAGATGAAGACGCCGCCGGCGTCGCACTTCCTCAAGAAGGCAGCGGGCGTCGAGTCGGGTTCGAAGGAAACCGGCCGCACTGTCGCAGGTACCGTGACGATGGCTCAGGTGCGCGACATCGCCAAGATCAAGTTGAAAGACCTCAATACGGACGACATGGACGCAGCGGCGAAGATCATCGCCGGCTCCGCGCGTTCGATGGGTCTTCGGGTGACGGAGTAACGGCGATGGCAGCACTAGGCAAAGATAGCATCAAGGCGACGCGGGAAGCCGGCGGCAAGCGATTGGCTTCGCTGCGGACGACTGTGGACCGCAACAAGTCGTACATGATCGACGAAGCGATCAAGCTCGTGAAGTCGAACGCCAAGGCGAAGTTCGACGAGACCGTCGAGATCGCGATGAACCTCGGCGTCGATCCTCGCCATGCCGACCAGACGGTGCGCGGCGTCTGCAACCTGCCGAACGGCTCTGGTCGTACGCTGCGGGTCGCCGTGTTCGCGCGTGGCCCGAAAGCCGAAGAGGCGAAGGCCGCCGGTGCCGATGTCGTCGGTGCCGAGGATCTCGTCGAGCAGGTCAACAAGGGCGTGATCAATTTCGATCGCTGCATCGCGACGCCGGACATGATGGGTCTCGTCGGCCGCCTCGGCAAGGTACTTGGCCCCCGCGGCCTGATGCCGAACCCGCGCGTTGGCACCGTGACCATGGACGTTGCCTCTGCCGTGCGCGGCGCCAAGGGCGGCTCGGTCGAATTCCGCGTCGAGAAGTCCGGCATCATCCATGCCGGCGTCGGCAAGGCGAGCTTCACCGAGCAGGCGCTCGTCGAGAACGTGAAAGCGTTCGTCGACGCGGTCGTCAAGGCGCGGCCGCCGGGTGCCAAGGGCACCTATCTGAAGCGGGTCGCCGTCACCTCGTCCCAAGGACCGGGCGTAAAAGTCGAGCCGACAAGTGTGACCAGCGGCCCGGCGCCGACCTGATCGTACTCCGCGTGATTTGACTTCTGCGACCCGTCTATTTGGCCGGGGCGCGGATCGAAATACCGGATCGCAAGATCCGGCGTAGGAGAGAAGGCTTAGGCCCTTTCTCCGACCTGTCCGAGACTGCTGGTGGCGGCGCAAGCCGCCTTAAGCCAACCGGGCCAGCATGAGACGGGAGACGACCGGAAGCATTCGCCCGCAAGGGCGCACCCGATCCGCAAGGTGAGGGCCGGTTCGAACCTCTTGGGAAGCGCCGTGCCGTCGGTTTCGACGCGCGGGCGGACAGGAACCGCAGCGTCGCCGCAGGGCAGGACGGAAACGTCCCGCTCTCCCGGCGGCAAGGTGCAACCCGCAATCCCGCCCGCGAGGGCGTGGTTGCAAGATGGAGTGTAGCCAGGTGGACAGAGCTGCCAAGCAAGAGCTCGTGACGACGCTCCACGACGTGTTCAAGGACACGGGCGTGGTCGTCGTTGCCCACTATGCCGGCATGACCGTCGCCCAGATGACCGAATTCCGCAAGCGCATGAAAGAAGCGGGCGGAGCGGTCAAGGTGGCGAAGAATACGCTGGCAGTCCTGGCGCTGAAGGAGACTGACTCGGAAGGCATATCGAATTTGTTCAAGGGGCAAACGTGCATTGCCTACTCGACCGATCCGATGGCCGCCGCGAGGATTGCCGTCAAGTATAGCCGGGAAAACGACAAACTCGTGATCCTCGGCGGCGCGATGGGCAAAACCGTCCTCGACTCCGCAAGCGTCAAGGCACTCGCAGACCTACCCTCGCTCGACGAGCTGAGGGCGAAGCTGATCGGCCTCCTCAACGCGCCGGCGACCAAAATCGCCCGCACGATCATGGAGCCGGGAGCCAAGCTCGCGCGCGTCGTTCAGGCGAAAGCCGGCAAGGAAGAAGCTGCGTGACATGTGGCGCGGCGCTGGTCGCCGCGAGCGAAGAACATCACAACCTGGACCGCTGAGCGGTTCGAACCGATCAAGGAACAACTGAAATGACCGATCTCGCAAAAATCGTTGATGACCTCTCGAAGCTGACCGTCCTCGAGGCGGCTGACCTCGCGAAGATGCTCGAAGAGAAGTGGGGCGTTTCCGCCGCCGCTGCCGTCGCTGTCGCGGCGCCGGCCGCTGCCGCCGCTGCTGTCGAAGAGCAGACCGAGTTCACCGTCATCCTGAAGGCGGCGGGCGAAAAGAAGATCAACGTCATCAAGGAAGTCCGCGCCATCACCGGTCTCGGCCTCAAGGAAGCCAAGGACCTCGTCGAGGCCGGCGGCAAGGCCGTCAAGGAAGGCGTGACGAAGGACGAGGCTGCCAAGCTGAAGAAGCAGCTCGAAGACCAGGGCGCCCAGGTCGAAGTGAAGTAAGGCGCGCCATTGACGTGACTGGGCCGGCTTCATCCGAAGCCGGCCTGGGCACCTCCCCCGAGGGTCCGCGCGAGCGCAGTGAGGGACCCTCCGGCGAGTTGCTCGAGGATCGGTCGCCATCGACCGGTCCATGACGACCGAAGACACACACGGGATGCTTTGATGGGTGGCCAGCGCCCATCGGCATCCGCGACGCGAAGAGGAGCACACATGGCTGATACGTTCACCGGCCGTCGGCGGATGAGAAGGCAGTTCGGTTCGATCGCCGAAGTGGCGGAGATGCCGAACCTGATCGAGGTGCAGAAGAGCTCCTACGACGACTTCCTGATGGTCAAGGAGCCTGAAGGCGGTCGCGCGGACACCGGGTTGCAGTCGGTGTTCAAGTCGGTTTTCCCGATCTCTGATTTCTCGGGCAAGGCGACGCTCGAGTTCGTGCGCTACGATTTCGATGCGCCGAAGTTCGACGTCGACGAATGCCAGCAGCGCGACATGACGTTCGCGGCTCCGCTGCGCGTAAAACTGCGCCTGATCGTATTCGACATCAACGAAGAAACCGGCTCGCGCTCGATCAAGGGCGTCAAGGAGCAGGACGTCTACATGGGCGACATGCCGTTCATGACCCAGAACGGCACGTTCGTCATCAACGGCACCGAGCGCGTGATCGTCTCGCAGATGCACCGTTCTCCGGGCGTCTTCTTCGATCACGACCGTGGCCGCACGCATGCGTCCGGCAAGCTGTTGTTCGCGGCCCGCATCATTCCCTATCGCGGTTCCTGGCTCGACTTCGAGTTCGATGCCAAGGACGTGGTGTTCGTGCGCATCGACCGTCGGCGCAAGCTGCCGGTGACGACGCTGCTGTACGCGCTCGGCCTCAACGACGAGCAGATCCTCGGCACGTTCTACGGCTCGATCCTTATCCGCCACACCAAGAAGGGATGGACGATGCCGTTCATCCCCGAGAAGATGCGTGGCGTCACTCCGGCGGCCGACATCGTCGACGCCAAGTCGGGTGAAGTCGTCGCCAAGATGGGCGAGAAGATCTCGGTGCGCCGTGCGCGCGAGATTTCGGTCAGCGGCGTCAAGGAAGTGCTGGTCGCGGCGGAGGATCTCGTCGGCAAATACCTCGCCGAGGACATCGTCGATCTCGGCACCGGCCAGATCTACGGCGAAGCAGCCAACGAACTCGACGAGAAGCTTCTCGACCGGCTCACCGAAGCCGGCGTCAATGAATTCGCGGTTCTGGACATCGACCACGTCACCGTCGGCGATCACATCCGTCTGACGCTGAAGGTCGACAAGAACGCCAACCGCGAGGAAGCGCTGCTCGACATCTATCGCGTCATGCGCCCCGGCGAACCGCCGACCATCGACGCCGCCGAGACGCTGTTCCACGGCCTGATGTTCGACTCCGAGCGCTACGATCTCTCGGCCGTCGGCCGCGTGAAGATGAATATGCGCCTGGGTGACATCAAGGACTTCGAGCCGGCCGAGGATACGGTGCGCGTCCTTCGTCCGCAGGACATCCTGTCGGTGGTGCGTACGCTCGTCGATCTGCGCGACGGCAAGGGCGAAATCGACGACATCGACCATCTTGGCAACCGGCGCGTGCGCTCGGTCGGCGAACTGATGGAGAACCAGTATCGCATCGGCCTCCTGCGCATGGAGCGCGCGATCAAGGAGCGCATGAGCTCGGTCGACATCGACACGGTCATGCCTCAGGACCTGATCAACGCCAAGCCGGCGGCGGCGGCGGTGCGCGAGTTCTTCGGCTCGTCGCAGCTTTCGCAGTTCATGGACCAGACCAACCCGCTCTCCGAGATCACGCACAAGCGGCGCCTCTCGGCGCTCGGCCCAGGCGGTCTGACGCGTGAGCGTGCGGGCTTCGAAGTCCGCGACGTTCATCCGACGCACTATGGTCGCATCTGCCCGATCGAGACGCCGGAAGGCCCGAACATCGGTCTGATCAACAGCCTTGCGACGTTCGCGCGCGTCAACAAATACGGTTTCATCGAGAGTCCGTACCGGCGCGTCCGCGACCATCAGGTGACCGACGAGGTGATCTATCTTTCCGCGATGGAGGAGATGCGCCATCACGTCGCCCAGGCCAACGCCGAGATCGACGCCAAGGGTCGCCTCACGGGCGACCTCATCACCTGCCGCTTCAACGGTGACGTGGTGCTGGTGAGCGCCGACAAGGTTGACTACATCGACGTGAGCCCGAAGCAGCTCGTGTCCGTTGCCGCGGCGCTGATCCCGTTCCTCGAGAACGACGACGCCAACCGCGCGCTCATGGGCTCGAACATGCAGCGTCAGGCCGTGCCGCTGATCCGCGCCGAGGCGCCGCTCGTCGGCACCGGCATGGAAGAGGTCGTCGCCCGCGATTCGGGTGCCGCGATCGCTGCGCGCCGTACAGGTGTCGTCGATCAGGTCGATGCAACCCGTATCGTCATCCGCGCGACCGAGGAACTCGATCCTTCGAAGCCGGGCGTCGACATCTATCGTCTGCGCAAGTTCCAGCGCTCGAACCAGAACACCTGCATCAACCAGCGGCCGCTCGTGACCGTGGGTGATCAAGTGACCGCCGGTGAGATCGTTGCCGATGGTCCGTCGACCGATCTCGGCGATCTGGCACTCGGCAAGAACGTGCTCGTCGCGTTCATGCCGTGGATGGGCTACAACTTCGAAGACAGCATCCTGCTCTCGGAGCGCGTCGTCTCGGAGGACGTGTTCACCTCGATCCACATCGAGGAATTCGAACTCAGCGCCCGCGACACGAAGCTCGGCCCCGAGGAAATCACGCGCGACATTCCGAACGTCTCGGAAGAAGCGCTGAAGAACCTCGACGAAGCCGGCATCGTCTACATCGGTGCCGAGGTCCAGCCGGGCGACATCCTCGTCGGCAAGATCACGCCGAAGGGCGAGAGCCCGATGACGCCGGAGGAGAAGTTGCTTCGCGCCATCTTCGGCGAGAAGGCATCGGACGTGCGCGATACGTCGCTGCGTCTGCCGCCGGGTGTCGCCGGAACGGTCGTCGAAGTGCGCGTCTTCAATCGGCATGGCGTCGAGAAGGACGAGCGCGCCATGGCGATCGAGCGCGAAGAGATCGAGCGTCTCGCGAAAGACCGTGACGACGAGCTTCAGATTCTCGACCGCAACGTCTATGGCCGTCTGCGCGAAGCGCTGATGGGCCGCGAGGTTTCGAAGGGTCCGAAGGGTGCACGCAAAGGCACCGAGATCAACGACGAGATCCTCGGCGACATTCCCCGCAGCCAGTGGTGGGAGATCGGACTCAAGGACGAGAAGGCGATGGCCGCGGTCGAGGCGATCGGCAAGCAGTATGAGGACGCCAAGAAGAGCCTCGAGCGCCGCTTCGTCGATAAGGTCGAGAAGCTGCAGCGTGGCGACGAACTTCCGCCCGGCGTGATGAAGATGGTCAAAGTCTTCGTCGCGGTGAAGCGCAAGATCCAGCCTGGCGACAAGATGGCTGGACGCCATGGCAACAAGGGCGTCGTCTCGCGGATCGTGCCGGTCGAGGACATGCCGTTCCTCGAGGACGGCACGCATGTCGACGTCGTGCTCAATCCGCTGGGCGTGCCGTCGCGCATGAATGTCGGGCAGATCCTCGAGACGCATCTCGGCTGGGCCTGCCGCGGTCTCGGCCGTGCGATCGATGATGCGCTCGCGCAGTTCCACGCCAGCGGTGAGTCGGCGGGACTGCGCAAGCAGCTGACGTCGATTTACGGCGAAAGTACTGGCCTCGGGAAAATGAACGACGGCGAACTCGAGCTCGTCGGCCAGCAGCTCAAGCGCGGCGTGCCGATCGCGACTCCTGTGTTCGATGGAGCTCGCGAGCCGGACATCGTCGAGATGCTGAAGAAAGCAGGCTTCGACACGTCGGGCCAGGTGACGCTCAGGGACGGCCGGACCGGCGATACGTTCGATCGCAAAGTCACTGTCGGCTACAAGTACGTCCTCAAGCTGCACCATCTTGTCGACGACAAGATCCATGCTCGTTCGATTGGACCGTACAGCCTCGTGACGCAACAGCCGCTCGGCGGTAAGGCGCAGTTCGGTGGCCAGCGCTTCGGCGAAATGGAGGTGTGGGCGCTCGAAGCGTACGGCGCCGCCTACACGCTGCAGGAAATGCTTACGAATCGATCGTGCGCGGCGACGACGCCTTCGAGGCGGGCATTCCCGAGAGCTTCAACGTGCTCGTCAAGGAAATGCGCGCGCTCGGTCTCAACGTGGAGCTGGTCAACAGCGAAGTGGCCGGTCGCGTCGAGAGCGAGGCGCCCGCAGAGCCGAGTGCCCAGCCGCAGCTGCCGTCAGCGGCCGAATGATGTGATGACGTCGCCGTCCGCGCGATGCGGATGGCGACGATTTCAGCCGGCTCGATCGAGCTGAGCCGAAAGACGAGATCGCGCGCACATGAATGGATCGCGTGCGCGTTGACGACCCTGATCCGATCTTCTGGGACGGCCCGCCCCGACGTCCCGAACGAGGAGAGATGCGATGAACGAGATTCCGAACATCTTCAAGCCGCAGGTCCAGGTTCCGGCCTTCGATCAGATCCGCATCTCGATCGCGAGCCCGAAGGACATCCATTCCTGGTCGTTCGGCGAGATCAAGAAGCCCGAGACGATCAATTACCGCACCTTCAAGCCGGAGCGGGACGGACTGTTTTGCGCGCGCATTTTCGGACCGATCAAGGACTACGAGTGCTTGTGCGGCAAGTACAAGCGCATGAAGTACAAGGGCCTGATCTGCGAAAAGTGCGGCGTCGAAGTCACGCTCGCCAAGGTCCGCCGCGAGCGCATGGGCCACATCGAGCTCGCCGCTCCGGTCGCGCACATCTGGTTCCTGAAGTCGCTGCCGTCGCGCATCGGTCTGCTGCTCGACATGACGCTCAAGGATCTCGAGCGCGTTCTCTATTTCGAGAGCTACATCGTCATCGAGCCGGGCGTGTCGCCGTTCAAGGAGAAGCAGCTCCTGAATGAAGACCAGTACAACGCCGCGATCGAAGAGCATGGCGCGGACAGCTTCACGGCCGGTATCGGCGCCGAGGCGATCCGCGAGATCCTGACGTCGATGGATCTGCTCAAGATCAAGGACGAGATCCGGCAGGAGATCGCGGAAGCAACCACCGAGCTGAAGCCGAAGAAGCTCGCCAAGCGGCTCAAGGTCATCGAGGCGTTCATCGAGAGCGGCAACCGCCCCGAGTGGATGATCCTCACTGTCGTGCCGGTGATCCCGCCCGAGTTGCGCCCGCTGGTGCCGCTCGATGGTGGTCGCTTCGCCACGTCCGATCTCAACGATCTCTACCGCCGCGTCATCAACCGCAACAACCGCCTCAAGCGGCTGATCGAGCTGCGCGCGCCGGACATCATCATCCGCAACGAGAAGCGCATGCTTCAGGAAGCGGTCGATGCGCTGTTCGACAACGGCCGTCGTGGTCGCGTCATCACGGGCGCCAACAAGCGTCCGCTGAAGTCGCTCGCCGACATGCTGAAGGGCAAGCAAGGCCGGTTCCGTCAGAACCTGCTCGGCAAGCGCGTCGACTATTCGGGCCGCTCGGTGATCGTCGTTGGGCCGGAGCTCAAGCTGCACCAGTGCGGCTTGCCGAAGAAGATGGCGCTCGAGCTGTTCAAGCCGTTCATCTATGCGCGTCTCCAGGCTCTCGGCCAGGCAGCGACCGTGAAGCAGGCGAAGAAGCTCGTCGAGAAGGAGAAGGGCGAAGTCTGGGATGTGCTCGACGAAGTCATTCGCGAGCACCCGGTCATGCTCAATCGCGCGCCGACGCTGCATCGCCTCGGCATTCAGGCGTTCGAGCCGGTGCTGATCGAAGGCAAGGCGATCCAGCTTCATCCGCTGGTTTGCGCGGCCTTCAATGCCGACTTCGACGGCGACCAGATGGCCGTGCACGTTCCGCTGTCGCTCGAGGCGCAACTCGAAGCGCGCGTCCTCATGATGTCGACGAACAACATTCTGCATCCGGCGAACGGCTCGCCGATCATCGTCCCGAGTCAGGACATCGTGCTCGGGCTCTACTACGTCTCGATCATGAGCGACAAGGAGCCGGGCGAAGGAATGCTGCTCGGGTCGGTCGGCGAAGCTCGCCACGCGCTCGACGCCGGCGTCGTCACCCTGCACGCCAAGGTGCGCGGGCGCGTCACTTCGACCGACGCGGACGGCAAGGAGTTCACGGAGATCGTGGAAACGACTCCTGGCCGAATGCTGCTCGGCGAGCTGTTGCCGCGACGCAAGGGTGTGCGCTTCAACCTGGTCAATCAGCTCCTGACCAAGAAGGCGATCTCCGGTCTGATCGACGCCGTCTACCGTAACTGCGGTCAGAAGGACACGGTCATTTTCTGCGATCGCATCATGGGTCTCGGCTTCTACCACGCGTTCAAGGCCGGCATCTCGTTCGGCAAGGACGACATGGTCATCCCCGAAACCAAAGGCGAGATCGTCGAGTCGACGAGGGCCGAGGTGCGCGACTTCGAGCAGCAGTATCAGGACGGCCTGATCACCCAGCTCGAGAAATACAACAAGGTGGTCGACGCCTGGTCGAAGTGCACCGATCGCATCGCCAAGGAAATGATGGACCGCATTTCGACAGCCAAGGTCGATCCGAAGACGGGTCGGCAGGTGTCTGTCAACTCGGTCTACATGATGAGCCACTCGGGTGCGCGTGGTTCGCCGACGCAGATGAAGCAGCTCGCGGGTATGCGCGGCCTGATGACCAAGCCGTCAGGTGAGATCATCGAGACGCCGATCATCTCGAACTTCAAGGAAGGCCTGTCCGTGCTCGAGTACTTCAACTCGACGCACGGTGCCCGCAAGGGTCTCGCGGATACGGCGCTGAAGACGGCCAACTCGGGTTATCTGACGCGTCGTCTCGTCGACGTGGCGCAGGACTGCATCATCACCGAGGAAGACTGCGGTACCGACTTCGGCATCAGCGTCCAGGCGGTTGTCGACTCGGGCGAAGTCATCGTCCCGCTGTCGGCGCGCGTGCTTGGCCGTACCGCGGCCGAGGACGTGCTCGATCCCGCGACCAAAGCCATCATCATTCCGTCGGGAACGCTGATGGAAGAGCGCGAGGTCGAACTGGTCGACAAGGCTCAGGTGCAGGAAGTGCGGATTCGCTCCGTGCTGACGTGCGAGTCCGAGATCGGGTGCTGCGCCAAGTGCTACGGGCGTGACCTCGCACGCGGTACGCCGGTCAATATCGGCGAGGCGGTCGGTGTCATCGCCGCTCAGTCGATCGGCGAACCGGGCACGCAGCTTACGATGCGTACGTTCCACATCGGCGGCGTCGCGCAGACGGTCGACCAGTCGTTCATCGAGTCGAACTTCAACGGCACGGTGCAGATCAAGAACCGCCACCTCCAGCGCGACGGCCAGAACCGCCTCATCGCAATGGGACGCGTGACGGCGATCGTCATCTTCGATCAGGGCGGCAAGGAACTGGCGACCCACAAGGTGCCGTACGGCGCTCGCCTCCATGTCGATGAAGGCGACACCGTGAAGCGCGGCACGCGTCTCGCGCAGTGGGATCCGTACACCCGACCGATCCTCAGCGAGACCGACGGCTTCGTCGATTTCGAGGGCCTGGTCGAGGGCGTCTCGGTGAACGAGCAGACCGACGAGGTCAAGGGCACCACGAACCGGGTCATCATGGACTGGCGGGCGAGCCCGCGCGGGGCGGATCTGAAGCCGGCGGTGGTCATCAAGGACACCAAGGGCGGCAAGAACGTCAAGCTCACGCGTGGTGGCGATGCTCGCGCGCTGCTGCCGGTCGACTCGGTCTTGTCGGTCGATCGCAACGTGAAGGTCAGTGCGGGTGACGTGCTTGCCCGTATCCCGATCGCGTCCGCCAAGTCGGGCGACATCACCGGTGGTCTGCCGCGCGTCGCCGAGTTGTTCGAGGCCCGGCGACCGAAGGATCACGCGATCATCGCCGAGATCTCGGGGACGGTCGAGTTCGGCAAGGACTACAAGAACAAGCAGCGCATCGGCATCCGGCCCGATGAAAAGGACGCGCCACTGGTCGAGTATCTGATCCCGCGTGGCAAGTCGCTCGCGGTTCAGCATGGCGATCGCGTGGAGAAGGGTGACTTCGTCTATGACGGCCATCCCGCTCCGCACGACATTCTTGCGATCAAGGGCGTCGAGGAACTTGCGCGCTACCTGATCAAGGAAGTGCAGGACGTGTACCGTCTGCAGGGCGTGACGATCAACGACAAGCACATCGAGGTGATCGTTCGCCAGATGCTGCAGAAGATCGAGATCGAAGACGCCGGGGACAGCCTGCATCTGCTCAAGGGCGAGCAGATCGACAAGACGGAGATGGATGAGGAAAACATCCGTCTCCAGAAGGAAGGCAAGCGTCCAGTGTCGGGCAAGCCGGTCCTCCTTGGGATCACGAAGGCCTCGCTGCAGACGAACAGCTTCATCTCGGCGGCATCGTTCCAGGAAACGACGCGCGTTCTGACCGAAGCGGCCGTCAACGGCAAGGTCGACATGCTCGAAGGCCTCAAGGAGAACGTCATCGTCGGACGTCTCATCCCGGCGGGTACGGGCGGCATGCTGCGCAGCCTGCGCCGCGTCGCCGCCAAGCGGGACGAGATGATTGCCGCGGAGAAGGCGCGTGTCGCCTCTGATCGGTCGCTGGCCGGTCCGGGCGAGGCGGGTGCCGGTGCACCGGTCCGCCGCCGCCGTCGTACCACGGAGGAAGCGGCCGAATAGGCTGCGTTCCTCGCGAGGTGGATCTGAAAAGCGGAAGGTCGGGGTGCATTCTGCCCCGGCCTTCTTTTTTTGCCGATGGCGAGGAGGCAACTGTTGAAACCCCGCATTCGGCGACGCTGGCTCCAAGGCTTGGCGATTGCGACCGGGCTGGTGCTCGGGCTGATCGGCCTGCGGTTCGGCCTCGTGCCCCGTTCGGCCGCCCGCTTCTTCGGCCTCGACACGCCTGCCGCACCGGCACACGTCCACTATGTCGTTGCAGTCCGCGATCTCTGGCTGGCGCTGCTCGTGATTGCGCTAGCAGTCCTCAGGGAATGGCGCGCTCTGGCTTTATGGCTGGGACTTGCGGCACTGGCCTGCCTGGCTGACGCCGCGATCGTGCTGCAGGCCACCGGCTGGATGCGTGCCATTCTGTTCCACGTCGTATCCGGGCTGATCTGCCTGGGGCTTGCGATTGCCTGTTGGCGCGAAGCGGCCCTGCCGGAAAACCACGCTAAGTCTGATGGTGGGAAGGTCGTGTGACCGGGCGCGGCCTGTGGTATTCAACATCCCCAGATAGGACCTTTCGCCCGCAGGTGGCCGTTACGCTGCCGCGAGGGCCGAGATCATGAGGCAGGAGACATGGAACCGGTCACCAGCAAGCTGCGCCGCACACGACTGTTCGCCCAGGTTCCCGAAGCGGGGCTCGTTTCGCTGATCGAACGCCCTGGCGTAACCAGCGGAGCAGCCCGGGATCCAGTCGACGTGGCACCCGGCGATCTCGTGGTTCTGCTCGAGGGCGGACTCGCCATGAGCAGCAATGATGGCGGCGATCACCTGGCGGCGTTCAGCGTCGACGAAGGCGCGCGCGAGCCGGCGATCCTCTACACCATTCCGCGCGGCGCGAGCCTCGTGCTGACGCGGCCGTCGGTCTATCTGGTCATCGAGGGCGAGCGTCTCGACGCGCTGCTGTCGGGCGAACAGGAGCAACGCAGCCTCGCGGCGTTACAAGACGGCGTGCGCATCCGCGCTGCGTCGCTGGTGAAGGCGGACCCGTTCAAGCAGATGAGCTTCACGCACATCGTGCGCTGCGCCGAGGCTATGACGACGCATCTGATCCCAGGCGGCACAGACGTCGTGCGTGAGGGCGATCCCGGCGATTATTTCTACGTCATCGAACGCGGCAGCGCCGACATTCTGCGGACGAACGACAAAGGTGACGACGATCTGGTCGCAACGATCGAAGCCGGCGCGACGTTCGGCGAAGAGGCCTTGCTCCAGAACAGCACGCGCAATGCGACCGTGCGGATGCGTGAGGACGGTGAGCTGTTCCGGCTCGCGAAGTCCGATTTCGATCTGCTGCTGAAATCGAAGCTGCTCGGTGATATCTCGGCCGAGGCCGCCGCCGAGAAATTGCGGCAGGGCAAAGCGGATCTGATCGACTGCCGGACCGACGAGGAATGGGAGCTGTGGCGTTTGCCGAGCGCGCGTTTGATGCCGCTCGAGACGATCCGCGAGCGCACCCGCGGTCTCGATCCGAATCGTGAGTACGTTGCTTATTGCCGGACGGGTCGGCGCTCCGACGCCGCGGTGTTCCTGATGCGTCAGGCCGGATTGAAAGCCTTACGAATTCGAAGGGTTGGCGCTGGATATATAGATCCCCTCTCCCCTGCTTTACGGGAGAGGATGAGAAAAGCTATCCGCGCTGCATCGCCTCCCACAACGTGAGCGCTTGTCGCGTCTCGGCGACATCATGGACGCGTAGGATCTGAACCCCCTGCGCGGCGCCATGCAGTGTCGCCGCGATCGATCCGGCTACGCGCTCGCGGGCAATATTGATGCCCGTGAGTGTGCCGATGAATCGCTTGCGCGACGCGCCGAGCAACACGGGCACGCCGAGCCCATGAAGCACGCTGAGGCCGGCCATGAGTTCGAGATTGTGGTCGACAGTCTTGCCGAAGCCGATGCCGGGGTCGACGACCAGGCGCGTGCGATCGATCCCCGCGGCGATGCATGCGTCGATGCGGGCGGCGAGCCAATCGTAAACGTCGAGTAGGCAGTCATCGTAGTGCGGCGCTGTCTGCATCGTGCGCGGATCGCCCTGGGCGTGCATCAGGACGACTGGCGCGCCGGACTCCGCCGCGACCTCCATGCAAGCGGGTTCATAGGTTAGCGCTGCGACGTCGTTGATGATGTGGGCGCCCGCCGCCAACGCGTGGCGCATGACCTCGGCCTTGCGTGTGTCGATGGAAATCAGAGCCGTGGTTTTGCCGGCAAGCCCCTCGATGACCGGGATCACACGGCGCAATTCCTCATCGACCGTAATCGCCTGCGAGCCCGGTCGTGTCGACTCACCCCCGATGTCGAGGATGTCAGCGCCCTCGGCCGCAAGCCGCAGCGCGTGCGCGATCGCTGCGTCGGTGGAGCCGAGCAGCCCGCCATCCGAAAAGCTGTCCGGCGTGACGTTGACGATGCCCATGATGCGCGGGCGGTCGAGGGTGAGTGTGAGCAGTGGTGGGCGGGGGCGTTCGTGCCGATCTAGCAGCGCCGAGAACGCCCCCTGGAGGGCGCCGTCCGCGGCCCACGCCCGCAATCCAGCGGCAGACATGGCGTAGGAAATATCGCGCGTCGGCCCGCTGCGCGCGATCACCTGCACCGCTGCACAGGCCAGATCGCCGCGACCAGCGAGGGCGATGACGTCGCCGGGCGCGTTGGCCGGGCGGGTGTGAGCCGGCATCACGAGGCCGGTCGGGCGCAGGTAGGTGCGGAGGGTCATATCCACCAGCTAACAAAAGAATCGGGCCCCGCGAAGGGCCCGATTGATGCTTGTCTCTGGGATTGCAGCCCTCAAGTCGGCTGCGGTGCCATACCGCCATCAGGCTCCGGACGCGACGGACGGACGTGCC
This sequence comes from Rhizobiales bacterium Ga0077530, assembly GCA_001464855.1. Taxonomy (GTDB): domain Bacteria; phylum Pseudomonadota; class Alphaproteobacteria; order Rhizobiales; family Hyphomicrobiaceae. The sequence goes on along the minus strand of LNEA01000645.1, from coordinate 12,114 downwards.
CGGCGACGGGAACAGCCGAGCCGGTCGGGCCTTTCGTCGAGTCGTCGTCGGTCGGCCGCACGATCTTATCGCCACGCATCACCGTGCTGCATTCGTCGCCCGAAATCGTTTCGTGCTCCATGAGCGCCTGCGCCACCGCCTCGAGTTCCTTGGTATGCGCGCCGAGCACCTCCCAGGCCTTGGCCTGGCTGGCGGTCACGATGCGCCGGATCTCTTCGTCGATCAGTTTCGCGGTCTCTTCCGACATGTTCTGGCGCTGCGTGATGGCGTGGCCGAGGAACACTTCCTGCTGATTGTCGGTGTAGCGCAGCGGGCCGAGCTTATCGCTCATGCCCCACTCGGTGACCATGCGGCGGGCGAGATCCGTCGCTTGCATGATGTCGCTGGACGCACCGGTGTTGAGGTGCTCCTTGCCATAGATGAGCTGCTCGGCGACGCGGCCGCCGAACGTCATGACGAGACGCGCCTCGCACCACTGCTTCGAGTAGCTGAGCTTGTCCCGCTCGGGCAGGCTCATAGTCACGCCGAGCGCGCGGCCGCGCGGGATGATCGTGACCTTGTGCAGCGGGTCGTTGCCCTCGACGAGGATGTTGAGGATCGCGTGCCCCGCCTCGTGATAGGCGGTCGCCAGCTTTTCCTCCTCGGTCATGGCCATCGAGCGCCGCTCGGCACCCATCATCACCTTGTCCTTGGCGTCCTCGAACTCGACCTGCGTGACCATGCGCTTGGAGCGCCGAGCCGCCAGCAGTGCCGCTTCGTTGACGAGGTTAGCGAGGTCGGCGCCGGAGAAGCCCGGGGTGCCGCGCGCGATCGTCTTCGGATCGACGTCCGGTGCCAGCGGCACCTTGCGCATGTGAACGCGCAGGATCTTCTCGCGTCCGACCACATCCGGATTGGGCACCGTGATCTGACGATCGAAGCGGCCCGGCCGCAGCAGCGCGGGATCGAGAACGTCGGGTCGGTTGGTCGCGGCGAGGATGATGATGCCCTCGTTCGCCTCGAAGCCGTCCATCTCGACGAGCAACTGGTTCAGTGTCTGTTCGCGCTCGTCGTTGCCACCGCCGAGGCCCGCGCCACGATGGCGGCCGACTGCGTCGATTTCATCGATGAAGATGATGCACGGGGCATTCTTCTTCGCTTGGTCGAACATGTCGCGGACGCGGCTCGCGCCGACGCCGACGAACATCTCGACGAAGTCGGAGCCCGAAATCGTGAAGAACGGCACGTTCGCCTCACCCGCGACGGCGCGCGCGATCAGCGTTTTACCGGTGCCCGGTGGGCCGACGAGCAGGCAGCCACGCGGAATGCGACCGCCGAGCTTCTGGAACTTCTGCGGGTCGCGGAGGAATTCGACGATTTCCTGCAGGTCGACCTTGGCCTCGTCGACGCCGGCCACGTCCTCAAACGTGACGCGGCCGTGCCGCTCGGTCAGCAGTTTCGCCTTCGACTTGCCGAACCCCATGGCGCGGCCGCCGCCGGACTGCATCTGGCGCATGAAGAAGATCCACACCGCAATCAGCAGCAGCATGGGGAACCAGGACAGCAGGACATTGAAGATCGAGGGAACGTCCTCATCCTTCGGGCGTGCCGTGATCCGCACGCCCTTTTTGTTCAGGCGCTCGACCAAGGTCGGATCTTCGGGCGAGAAGCTCGTGAACGACCGCGACTTGTCGGTGTACTGGCCGGTGACCCGATTGCCCTGAATCGTTACTTCGGAAATGTTGCCGGCGTCGACCTGGGTCAACAAATCTGTGTAGCTGATCTCATTGCCACCGCGCCGGGTCTGGCTCGGATTTGTGAACATATTGAAGAGCATAACCAAGAGAAGGGCGATGATGACCCAGATCGCCAGATTCCGGAAATGCGTATTCATCTAGACCCCTTCCTGGTGGCGCCCGACCGTCCAGCGCAGCACTTTCGCGCGCACAGATCGCTTGGCCTCGAGTGGCCCGGCGCACAACTTCTATCCCTAAGATAGGTTGGTGAACCCAACTTGCCAACAATTGGTGCACAAAAGTGGCAGTTTGATCCGCATCTTGCCGAAAAGCAGTGAATCGACTGGCCCGCCGGCCCAATTTGACGCCGGACGACGGAGCCCGCCTCCGACGCCTCAGCCTGGGGCCTGGCATGAGCTCGCCGCGACCAATCTAGGCCAGGATGTAGGTTGCGGCCGCCGCGGCGGCCAGCGTCGTTAGGAAGATCCTGACCAGGATATAGCGCCGTTTCTGCCGTGCGGCTCCAGCGTCGGCAGCCGCGTAGTCCGTGGCGGATCGCTGCCGGGGTGCCGCAGATGCCCCTGCGCCGGGCGCCAAGTGGGCCTCCACCTGCGGGTTCGGGGCAGGCATCGCGGCCGTAATCGCCTCGTCCCGTGACGCAGGCCGAGCCGGTGGCGGATCGGTTCTGTCGGCTACGGGCGCCACTTCGTCGACCGCCGCGACCGGGGTCGTCGGGATGTCCGTCCGCGGGTTGGCTTGGGTCAGCGGCAGTGAGGGGCCGTCTTCCGTCATGGCGTGAGCGCCGCGGCCAAGCACTCGGCTCACGATGACTGTCGCATTGTCCTGGCGAGGCAAGCCCCGCTCGACGACCATCTGGACCAGAAGTTCGGCGATCGCCTTGGCGCCTTTGTCGTAGGTCTGATCGATGGCGAGTGCGATTTCGGTATCGCTGAGCGTATTCAAGCCGTCGCTGGCGAGCAGAACGACGTCGCCGATCTCGAGCGCCACGTCATGCGCGGGGGTGTCGATCTCCTCGATGTCCCGGCCGGTCAACGCGGACACCAGCACCGATCGCGCGTTGAGCACCGCCTCGTCGTTGGGAGAGTATCCATGCCGGATCATGATGCCGGCCTGGGAATGGTCTGCATTGAGTTTCGACAGGCGACCATTGCGGCATACGTAGAGATGACTGTCTCCGACGCTGATCCAGCGCACGGTGCCGTTGGCGAGAATGGCTGCCACGGCGGTGCTGGCCATGCTGCGATGCCCGTCGTTGGGATCAGTGGCCTCGTGGATGCGCTTGTTGACCTCTTGGATTGCGCCATGGAGTGCCTGTCGGCGACCGCCGGGCTCATCAAAGAGGCCACCTTTAACGGCATCTTCGAATGTTTCGATCACCATCCTCGACGCGCGCGCACCGTCGGCGTGGCCGCCGAGGCCATCGGCGAGGACCAGGAGCTGCGCGCCACCCCCGCTGCCGAGCGGGGCCGACCCTGCGGCGTCCTGCTGCTCGGCGCGTGCGCCGATCGTCTCGTGCTGGGCGGTATCGAGTTCAATCATGGCGCCCGCCCCAAGACTTGAGCTGAGAAGCCGAAATCCCGACAGGTCTCATGCCGGCGCGGTAGCGATCGCGTCTCATGCGTTTGCCCCATCTTGCCGCAACGCGCCTCGCCGCATCCACATTCCGGCCGCCCCCATGCTCAGTCCCGCAAGAACAGCGAGACCAATCCCCAACAGCATCACAAACGTGTTGGCGCCGAACGGCTGCGCCGCAAGCACCCACAAGGCCAGCACCAGATGCGCCACGCAGACAATCACAACGCCACCCGCGACGAGCCTGCTTCGCGGTGCGAGCCAACTCAGCGCGGCCAAAACAATCAGTGCTGCCGACAAATAGTAGGTCGGCAGCACGAACGGTGGCAACCAGAATGCCGCTAATGCCAGCACCGCAACGGCGGCGGTATTGGGCAAATGCCCTTGGCCAAGCGGGTCCAGACCGTCACTACGCCAGTTCAGGTCGACAATGCCGGCAGCAACAAAGATGCCGAGGGACACGATAAACGCAATCGCGCTTCCCCAACTCGCGGTGTGAGCTACGCCGCCAAACCAGAAAAACCCGACCCCGCCGAGCGCCGCCGCCGCCAGCGCTAGGGCCTGAACTGCCGAAGCGAGCCCTGAGCCGGATTCCCCGCTCGGCGAAGAGGGAAATGGGGCAGCGTCCGCGAGCCGGGGTTGGGTGCGTGGCTCCTCGACTGTCCCAGTTTCGTCGCTTCTGCCGGTCGAGCGGGTGTGGCGATGCACGGCGGAAGCAAGCCCATTGCGATGCTCGTGCGCGCCGGATCGATTGTCGGACCCGCTCCCGTGCGCATGCCCCCCGTGCGCGTCTCCCATCAGCATCGGGCGCCATTCGGCGATCGTTGCGGGGCGTTCCCGCGGTTTCAGGGCGAGGCCGGCATTGACGCCATCGAGAAACGCCGGGCGATACCTGCTCAGGAGCACTGGCTCCAGGTGATCCTCGATCGGCAACGTCGTGTCGTGGAGCTGACGTTTCGAGGCTTCCTCGGGAGGCCGGCCCATCAGCGCATGGTGCATCGTTGCCGCCAACGCGTAGACGTCGCTCCAGGCTCCCTGCAGCTTGGTGTCGAGGGTGTACTGCTCGGGCGGCGAGTAGCCCGATTTCACGATTGCCCCGAGCGTATGGCTATTCTCGCGCGCGAAATGGCGGGCGGCGCCGAAGTCGATCAGTACCGGTTTGCCGTTGGGGCGGATGATGATGTTGTCGGGGGCGATGTCGCGGTGAAAGAGCTGCTGGGCGTGAATGGTATCGAGCGCCGACAGGATCGGTTCGAGCACCGCGTCGAGTTCCGATTGCGTCGGTGCCCGGCCGAGCTGCTGCAGCCAGCGCTTGAAGCTCACCCCTTCCTCGAACTCCAGCACCATGTAGGCGGTGCCGAACTGCTCGATCAGGCCGATTACCCGGACAATGTGTTCATGACGGAAGCGGCCGAGGACACGGGCCTCCTCGACAAAATAGCGTAGACCGTCCGCGAACAGATCGCGGCCCCCGGATCGCAACGGCTGGACCGTCGTCGCGCCATCGCGGTAGGCGAACTCGGCGGGGAAGTATTCCTTGATCGCGACTTCGCGATGGATGCGCAGGCTCTCGGCGAGATACGTGATGCCGAAGCCGCCCGGCCCCAGGACGCTGTCGATCCTGTATTGATCGAGGCCAGACCCCAGGATAGTATTTCTAGGAAGCGGTTGACGACTCACCTTGCTGCCCCGCGGTCGCGCCCGTTAATCAACTTTAACTTCTAAACCGCACGCCGTCACAGGTTCGGGGAATAGCACTTCCGGGCCATGCCGTCGTTGCGCTTCGCAAGACGCAGTGCAGACTTCGTGGTGCCCGGATGGCCAATGGCACTGCAATCGATCGGGGTGTTCACGTTGATTTGGTCTCTCGATTGCTTGTTTTTTCCATCCAGCGACATGATCTTGCCCGAGTTCGCCGAGTCTGGGTAGTGCTTGTCTCCGAGGCCCGTTTAGGCGCACGATAATGCTCGCCACCATGACTTTTGAAGAACTGTAAAGAGGTCGACCATGAAGCAGCCCTCACGTGACGGCAAGGGTGCCGGAGGCGGCCATCGCCGCGATATGGCCGAGGAAGAAACACGCGTCCTCGGCAATCATGACAGCGGCGGAGCGGCGACGCATCTTGCGACGCCATCACCGATCCAATCGCCGGCTGCGTCGGCTCCGCGTGCTGCGGCCGAAAGCGGACACACGCGCATCCTCGGTTACGAGACCGTGGGCTACGAGAGCACGCGTGCAGATCCGGTGGTCGGTTGGCTGGTCGTTCTCGACGGCCCCGGCAAGGGCAACTTCAGGCCGATCTTCAAGGGCAGCAATACCATCGGCCGTTCCGGCAGCCAGCGGGTTCCGATCGACTTCGGCGACGATGCGATTTCGGGCGAGAAGCAGGCGTTTCTCACCTACGACGAGCGCAAGCGGTCGTATCAACTCGTGCCCAATCTCGAGCGGCCGAACCTCGTCTATCACAACGATGCAGCGCTCACGTCCAATGTCGATCTCAAGCCGCACGATAAGGTGATGATGGGGCGTACGACGCTTCTGTTCGTGCCGTTGTGCGGACCCGACTTCGACTGGGGCGAGCTGAAGTAGGTCTCCGCGCCGTTCTACGAATTCAGTCCCTAGTGATCTCCTACCGAATGTGACGGGTCGCCGAGTGTCGGGTGGGCAGTCCAGTTCGAGTTCATGTGTTACCGGCTGGCGCGATGTGCGCCCGTCGAACTTTGAGTGTGCGCCTTGCACCAACGGACGGGCCTATTTGCTGTCCAACGACGCAGGCGATTGATTTTCTCACATTGAGCGGTTGGGGCGCGGCGTCGGATGATCGATGAACTGATGCAGATGCTGCGGGCGATGAAGCCCGCCAATATTCTCCTCATTCAAGCCTGTATCGTCATCCTCATTCCCTACCTGCTATGGCGGACGGCGCAACTCGGCAGGTGGTTCCCGCTCGGTGTCGTTCAGATTTTCTGCGGCGTGCTGCTCGGCCCGGCACTGTTCGGGGCTTTTGCGCCTGAGCTCTTTCATACCCTGTTCGGTGTCGTCAAGCAGGGCGAGAAGCTGGTCAATCGTACCGACGGTATCGCGGCGCTGGCAACCATCGCCGTCTGTCTCTTCGGCTTCCTCGCCGGCGCCGACGCCGACAAGGAACTCATCGCCAAATCCGGCCGCAGCATCGCACTCACGGGCATTGTCGGCATGCTGTTCGGCTGGGCGTTCGGCATGGCCGGCGGCGCCCTCATCTATGCCGCGATCCCCGCTTCCAAGGGCGTCAACACAAACCTATTTTCCTTTTCCCTCGCTTACGGCCTCGTGATCGCCGTTTCAGCCCTGCCCATTCTTGCGCTCATCCTGCGTGAGCTTGGGCTGACGCAACGCCGGATCGGCGCCTACTCGTTGGCCTCTGCCGGTCTTGCCGATACGATGATGTGGATTGGGCTCGCTGTCGTTCTCGCGCTCACGGGCACCGGCAGCTTGTACCGCGCGTGCGCCATCGCGCTCCTCGGCGGCGGGCTGAGCATCGGATTCGTTCTGTTCGTGGCCAATCCAATATTGGAGCGGATGATGGCGAAGGCGGCGCCCGAAAGCGCCGTCATGACCCTCGCGGCACTTTCAATTTTCGTCGCGTCGGCGATCACTTCGATCACCGAGCTGCACCCGGTTCTCGGCGCGTTCGTCGCTGGCGTCTTCCTGCCTGACAAGGTGCGCGAGATGGCGGCGCACAGCCTGGATCGGCCAACCAGCCTCGTGCTGATGCCGTTCTTCTTCCTCAATACCGGCTTGAAGACAGATTTTGCGATCGGTGACATCAACGTCTGGCTACTCTTCATCATCAGCTCGTTCCTGTGCGTGGTCGGCAAGATGGCCGGACACGGCATCGCAGCTCGAATGTCGGGTGAGCCGTGGCCGTTCGCGGCGGCGGTGGGGCTCTTCCTGCAGACCAAAGGTCTGATGGGCCTGATCGTCTGCGTCGTGTTCCTCGAGCGCGGCATCGTCTCGCCGCTGATGTTCTCCGCCGCCGTGCTCATGTGCATGTTCTCGACGGGGCTGCCGGTGCCGTTCGCGCGCGTGCTGGTCAAGCGCTACGGTGAAAGCATGGTCGAGGGCAGCACGAGTGTCGTCCCGATGGTGCGGCCGGATGAGCCTCGCGTCGCCGAAGATCCCGTGGCGCCGGACAAGCCGATCCTTGCGACGCTCGTTTTCGACAATCCCGAGTACGGTTCTGCGGTGATCACCAGTCCCCGCGTCGTGGTCGGGCGTCACAGCGGTGACGACATCCGCATCAACGACGTTCGCGTGTCGCGCCATCATGCGCTGTTGACGTTGAGCGACGGCGGCACCTTCGAACTTCACAATCAGACTGCCGATCGCTCGGCCGCCAATCCGATCGTCATCAACGGCGAGGTATTGGAACACACCGTTCTGAAGGACGGCGACAAGGTTCTGCTGGGCGGTGTCCCGTTGACCTTCCGCCTCGGTAAGGCGGCCTGAGTCGGTCGCCGCGACTTCAGATCGCGATGTTGTCGATGAGGCGCGTCTTGCCGAGCCAAGCTGCGACGAGGACGCGGCCGGCCCCGCCTGCGGGATCATATGGCTTGAGCGTCGCCGCATCGCGCACCGCGACGTAGTCGATGCTGCGGAAACCGCCCGCGGTGAGCGTGGCGGCGGCGTCGGCGCAGGCGGCGTCGACGCTGATCCCGGACTTCACGCGTTCCGCGACTTCCGCGATCACGCGATGGACGAGCGGCGCGATACGGCGCTCGTCAGCGGTAAGGTAGCGGTTGCGGCTCGACATCGCGAGCCCGTCGGCCTCGCGCATGGTCGGTGCGCCAACGATCGCGAGTGGCAAGTCGAGGTCGCGGACGATCTGGCGGATCACCGCGAGCTGCTGGAAATCCTTCTCACCGAACACCGCGATGTCCGGCGCCACCTGCAGGAATAGCTTCGCGCACACGGTCGCGACGCCGCCGAAGAAGTGCGGGCGGAAGTCGGTCTCGAGTCCTTCAGCCGCGCCTTCCGGAACAATCCGCGTCGCGAAGCCCTCCGGATACATTTCACGCACGCCGGGCGCCCATACGAGGTTGCAGTCCGCGCGCGCAAGCTGATCGCAATCGTCGTCGAAGGTGCGCGGGTACGTCGAGAAATCCTCCGTTGGCGCAAATTGCGTCGGGTTGACGAAAATCGACGTGACGACCCGGTCGCAGGTCTCGCGCGCGAGCCGCACCAGCGATATGTGCCCCTCGTGGAGCGCGCCCATCGTTGGGATCAGTGCGATCCGGCGACCTTCGCGGCGCCAGGTGCCGACGCGCGCGCGGAGGTCGGCGACGGTGGCGCTGACGGGAATGGAGGGCGTGGGCATCGATCAACTCCCGGCTGCCTGGCGTCGGTTGCCCCGGCGCTCTCATGGCGCGATCGAATGTCGGAGCGGTAGCGATAAGTCAAGACGCGCCGGTCTTTAATCGCTTAGCGGACGTTTGACGTCCGCGGCAGCAGGAACGTCAGCAGGCCTAGGGCCGGCATCCATGCGCAGATCTTGAAGACGGCGATGATGCCAATCTTGTCGGCCAGCAGTCCGAGAGCCGCTGCCGCCAGCCCGCCGAGTCCGAAGGCCAACCCATAGAACAAGCCGCCGACGAGGCCGACGCGGTGCGGCACGAGATCAATCGCATAGATGAGGATCGAGGCGAACGCGCTAGCCATGATCAGGCTGATCACGACGCTGAGGACGCCCGTCCAGAACAGGTCCGCATAGGGCAGAATGAGTGCGAACGGCAGCGCCCCGAGGATCGAGATCCAGATGATGCGGTGGCGGCCGACGCGGTCGCCGACCATGCCGCCGACGATGACGCCGAACGCGCCGACGAACAGGTAGAGGAACAACATGATCTGCGAGAGCTGCACGGTCACGCCGAACCGCTCGATCAGGTAGAACGTGTAGTACGACGTGAACGCTGCCGTGTAGGCATTCTTCGAGAACAGCAGCACGATCAAAATCGTCATCGCCAGCAGGACGTGTGCGCCAGCGGACGGCGTGGGAGTCTCTGCGGGTTGGTCCTTGGCAGCGGCCACCTGAGAGCGGCGCATTTCGGCATAACGCGTGCCGGTCCACGCCATCAGCACCATGGCGATAAGTGCCACTACCGACACCCATGCGAGACTTTGCTGGCCGCGCGGCACCACGATCAGGGCGGCGAGGAGCGGACCCATCGCATAGCCGGCGTGGCCGCCGATCTGGAAAATGCCCTGCGCAAAACCGTGCTGGCCGGCCGCTGCGTGTCGCGCCATGCGCGTCGCTTCCGGGTGGAACACCGCCGACCCGAGCCCGACCAGTCCGGCCGCGACGAGAACCGTCGCGTAGTTGGGTGCGAACGCCAGCCCGAGCAGACCGGCAAGCGTCGAGCACATGCCGGCCACCATTGCGTACGGCCATGGCCTCTTATCGGTGACGTACCCGAGCAACGGCTGCAGCAGCGATGACGTCACTTGGAACGCCAACGTGATCAAGCCGACATGCGCGAAGTCGAGCTGATACGCCTCCTTGATCAGCGGATACATCGCCGGGATCATCGACTGGATGAGGTCGTTCAACAGATGCGCGCCGCTCAGCGCGACGAGGATCGGCAGGAGCGGGCGTTGCGCGGCGTTGGCGAGGGTGGCTGTCATGGCCGGGGAGCAATGGCCGGGGCCGGCGCGCGCGTCAACTGTGAAAGGCGTGGCGCATGGGAGGGGTGGAGCCGGCGCATCGCAGGTCTGCACTGGGTCGGCTCCGAAAATGTCGACAGTGCGGCAGGGAGCGCCCTACAATTCCACTCGAGCGAGCCAGACGAAGCGGTCGTGCCGGACTCGGGCCACTGGATCATGGAAGAAAATCCGAAGGCGACGATCGAGATCGTGCGGTCGTTCCTCGATTGACCAGCGTGACCTTTAGAATCGAGAGCCGCGATTGTAGCTGCCGATGAGCTGGTTGTAGTCCCGCGTCAGGCGTGCCGGCGAGCCCTCGATCATCCAGCCGCCGCTCCCCGTGTTGAGGATCATCTTCTCGCCTTGGCTGTAAGGGGTCTTGTCACGGATGCGGCGCATCAACTGCTTGCTTGTGGTCAGGAACGATTTCGCGTCGTTGATGAAACTCGATCCGATCTTGGCGCCCTTGTTGGCCGCAGCATAGTCCTCGGTCGCCTTGACGATCGCTTCATAGCCGCTCAGCGTCTCGGTAATGGCGGCGAGATTTGTCGGCGAAGCCTCGGTCGCCCGCAACAGGCGCTTGGCGCTGATCATCACCGCTTCGATGTGGTATCGATCCTTGATGCCTTCGGTTCGTTCGATCTCGACGAGCCGCCGAGCGGCGTCGCGATCTTGCAGCACGTCGAGATCAATGCGCAGTTTCTTATCGGCCTTCGCAAATGTATCCCAGGCGGCGATCAGGCGCGGGTGCAGGGCCTTGCCCTTGGCCATCCTGTCATCCTTGTAATTTTCCTGGCTGTAGTAATCGTCCGCTTCCTTGAGCAGCGGCTCGAGCGCGGTCACCGCCTCGACATAGGCCGATGCCAGCGCCTCGAACTCGGGCTCGTGCGGGGCGAGCGCGTTCGCCTTCTCGACTTTCTTCCGGCAGTCGGAGGTGTCGTAGATCGTGTAGGTGCCGTAGATGATCCGTTCCTTGCCAGTCGGGCCGTTCTTGCTGACCCAACTGAAGTAACGGTGGCGCGAGAGATGCGACCGCTCCGAGAGGCGGTTGATGCACTCGATGGCGGCGTTGACCTTCGCCGTGAGGGCGGGGACCTCGGCAACACTGGAGCGGGCGGCTGGAGGCACCAGCAGGACGCCCAAACCGACAGCGAGTGCAAGCACACGGATGGATTTCATGGCCACGCTCCCAATATCTACCGCCCCATTGAATAGATTGTGGGCCTTATCGAAATCTTACATTCAAGTATCCGGCTTCAATTGCGGTTAATCCGCAGGCTCAGGGCAATGAATCGGTCACATACAACGTAATGCGTAAGCCGCCGTTGGCGACGGGGGCGCCTGGCGGTTTGAACGGTAGGCCGGTTGCCCTCGCGAGGGTGACTTCATTGCTGATGAGGCCGACGCGCCAGCCCGAAAATTTGGCCAGCAATGTCTCTCCCATGGCCCAGTAGAGAGCCTGAAGTTTCGATTTGTCACCGATGCGGTCGCCGAATGGTGGATTGACGATGATGAGGCCGGGCGGTCCGGGCGGCGGCAAGAGATCGCTGACGGCGTGCTGCTTGAATTCGGTGATGTCGGCGACGCCAGCACGCGCGGCATTGGCACGGCTCATCTCGATCGCGCCGGCATCGCGATCACTGCCGAAGAAGCGGAGTGCGGTCGTTACCTGAGGAGCCGCGGCGCGCATCTCAGCCCACACGGCGGCGTCATACGTCGCAAGCTGTTCGAAGGCGAAGGGCCGTTCGCGACCTGGCTTGAGGCCAGCGGCAATCTCAGCCGCCTCGATCACGAACGTGCCGGAGCCGCACATCGGATCGACGACAGGCTCGGTGCCGGTATAGCCGCATTGGCGCAGGAACAGCGCGGCCATGGTCTCGCGCATTGGCGCCTTGTTGACGGCGACCTTGAAGCCGCGCTTGTGCAGCAGTTCCCCCGACGTATCGACGCTGATCGTGCAGAGATCGTCCTCGATGCGCGCCATGATCGTCACGTCTGCGTCAGGCGCGGCGGTCGCACCCAGCTCCGCCCGGATCGCTTTCTCGATGCGCTGCGCCGCCGCGACTGAATGATAGATCTTCGAAGTTTTACATGTCGCCTCGACGCGGAACGGCACATCCGGGCGCAA
>LNEA01000644.1 GCA_001464855.1 Rhizobiales bacterium Ga0077530 | reverse complement strand
CGCTTCAGCAAGTTCCAGATGAACGGACCACCGATGCAGAATCCGAGTACCATGAATTTGGCGATGCCAAGGTGATCCATCAGCCCGAGCTGGTCGTCTGCATGAGCGTCCCAGGGCCGCTCTACGTCGAGTGGGCCTGTGGACTGGCCCCGGTTCGAGTTCCGGAGATCCATCGCGATGCAGCGGTACTTGTCCTTGAATTCCTCTATCGGATCGAACGGCGATGCCTCTCGGAGATTGGCGATTGAGGAATTCAATCCGCCGCCCGAGATGAGCAGCAACGGAAATCCAGAGCCGGCTTCTTCGTAGTGAATGCGGACAGGGCCGTTTTCATAAAAAGGCACGATGGTCCTCCCTTTATACGTTGTTGCTTCTTATCGACCGCTGGCGGCCACCGCCCGATTATTCCATCAAAGTGCCGCCGTTGACGTTGAGCACATGTCCCGTGATGTAGCCGGCCGCGTCGGGATCGAGGAGGAACCGCGCGGCGCGGGCGATGTCGACCGGCGTGCCGATGCGTTTCAAGGGAACGGCGGATCCGATTTCGTCCCATCTTTCCTTGGCGATCATGTCGGTGGCGACCGCGCCCGGCGCGACGACGTTGACGCGCACGCCACTGCTGGCAAGCTCGATTGCCAACGATCGCATCAGGGAATTCACGCCGGCCTTGGACGCCGCGTAGTGCGCCTTGCTCGCGGCGAGCGCCTGGCCGAAGCCGGCGTAGCCGACCTTGCCGGCCCGCGACGAAACCATGACCATGCACGATGGTGCACCGGCAATCAGCGCCGGAATGGCGGCTTGCGCCAGCACGAAACTGCCGGTCAGATTAATCCGCAGGACCTGCTCCCAGTCATGCAGCTTCATCTCAGCAATCGGCACCGCCGGTTGCGTGATGCCCGCGGCGTGGACCAGCGCTTTGAGTGGGCCGAGCCGCTGCGCCGAGGCAACCGCGTTCGCGCAGTCGGCTTCGCTGCAGACATCAGCGCGCACCGCCACTGCTTGCGGCAATCCACTGGCGACACCTGAGGCGTCGGCGCGATCGACGAGAACCAGCGCGTACGTCGACGCAAGCTCTTCGGCAATCGCACGCCCGATGTTGTTGGCGGCGCCGGTGACGATGGCGACGGGACGATCCATCCCAAACTCCTTTCGCTCAGGCCATCACTTGGCCGCCGTTGACGTCGAGCGTGACGCCGGTGATGAACGATGCCTCGGGGGATGCCAGAAACGCGATCGCCGCTGCGACATCTTCCGGCTCGCCGTGGCGGCGTACCGGAATATCCTGGAGCGTGCGTGCGCGGTCCTCCTCGCTGCGTCGCGATGCGTAGAATCCGCGCGTGCGCTCGGTGAGCACCAACCCTGGCGCCACGCAATTGACCGTTATTCCATGCGGGCCATATTCCATGGCCATTTGTCGCGTCAGGGCCTGGACGGCACCCTTGGCCGCGGCATAGTTGGCGCCGGCAAAGAGGCTGCCAAAGCGCCCCGCTTTCGAGCCGAGATTGACGATGCGGCCATAGCGGCGCTCGATCATGCCAGGCAGAGCCAGCCGGCACATTCGCACCGCGGCGGTCAGATTGAGGCCCATTACGGCCTCCCAGTGCGCGTCGGTCTCATCCAGAAAAAGCTGTGGCGTGTGGAGGGAGCCGCCGGCGTTGTTGACGAGAATGTCGACGCTTCCAACGAGTTTCGCCGCCTTTTCGAATCCCCCGGCGAGTGAGTCCGCATCGTTCATATCGAGAACGACGGCATGAAGCGCGACGCCTGCCGCTTTGGCCGATCCGACCGCTTCGTCGAGCGCCGGACCGTCGCGGTCGGTGATTGCGACGTGCGCGCCCTCGGATGCAAAGCGCATGGCGCACGCAAGTCCGATCGCGCGCGCCGCCGCGGTGATGACAACACCTTTTCCTTCAAATCGGCCCATTGCAACTCTGCTCCCATGCATTGCGCGGTTCGATATTTGCACGATCGACGTGCAGAAATATGCTCGCTATTTGTTTCGCTTAGCAAAACACATTCCGTATTGCAAAACGAAGCATGTATCGGTCTAATGGTGACGTCAACGGCCGGAAGGCGAGCATGACGCGCAATCGGACCATCGAAGTGTTGAGCGATCCTTGCGATCGCCCGTCGGACGATCGGCAGTTCGTGTCGGCGTTGGCGCGCGGCCTGCGCGTGCTGCGAGTGTTCGCATCGGCGCACGAGACGCTCTCGAACCGGGCGCTGGCCGACCGCACGGCTCTGTCCAAGCCGACCATCTCGCGCTTGACCTACACGCTGAGCCGGCTTGGCTATCTCAGCCACGATCGTGAAACCGGACGCTATCGCCTTGGCCCCGGCGCGCTCAGCCTCGGCTACGCATCCTTGTCGAATCTCGATGCCCGCCAGGCGGCGCGCCCGCTGATGGAGGAGTTGGCGAAGTATGCCGGCGCATCCGTCGCGTTGTGTGCACGCGATGGACTCAACATGATCTACCTGGAGATCCGTCGCAGTCCGGATGCGGTTGGCCTCGGGCTCGATATTGGCGATCGCGTGCCGCTCGCCGTGACGAGTGTCGGGCGCGCGTATCTGGCGGCGCTGTCGGACGCAGCGCGCGAGCCGATCCTCGAAGAAATTCGACGCAGTGATCCAGCCGCATGGCCCAAAGTTCGCCGGGGAATCGAGAGCGCCGTCGCCAGCGTGCGGAAGCATGGGTACTGCGTCTCGATCGGAGACTGGCTGCGCGAGATCCACTCGACCGGCGTGCCGCTCGGGTGGTTTGGCGTCGTCGTTGCCGGTCGCGAAAATCGAGAAGGACCTGGGCCCGCGATTGGTGGCGCTTGCCCACCGCGTCGACGAAATGCTGAGGACGACGGGTTTCACGTCTGCCTGGGACCGCGGTGTCGCGAGCAACGGCGCGACGCCGCGAAAGCAAAAGGAAAAGAAGCACGCGCGCGTTCAGGGCTGACCGGCCCTGCGGTTCTAAAAAAAACAACAAGTCACATCAGGAGGAAATGCACGATGTGGAAAGGTTTGAGACCAGGATTCGTATTGTCCGCGTTTGTCGTCGCGATGGTGGCAGTCGTGACGGCCGTCGGTGGAGCCTCGGCGGCGGACCCGCGCGTCAGCGTGAACCTCGCGCAATGCTGTCCCCCGACACAGGCTTACGGCGCGTACGCGCACGGCTATACGAAGGCTGTGGCTGCAGCGTCGAGCGGCGCCATCGTCGTCAAGAATCTCGACGGCGGCGTCATGGGCTCCGAGGAGGACATGGCGCAGAAGGTGAAGCTTGGCACGCTTCACATGGCGGCCGTGAGTTCCAATAACGTCGCGCAGCTCGCCCCCTCGATCAATGTGCTGGT
>LNEA01000643.1 GCA_001464855.1 Rhizobiales bacterium Ga0077530 | reverse complement strand
ATGCCCTTCCCGATCACCGTGACCTTGACGGCGTCGGCGCGTCCCCAGGTCAAGTCGATGAGGCGCGGCGCGCGTGTGCTGGCGCGGCCGACGGCATGGATCAGCGGGAAATTCTTCTCGATCAGAGCATCGCCGACGACGACATCGACTTTCGCTCCGTGCCGAGCGGCAAGGTCACGCGCTGCCAGCTCCAGTTCGGCCGGACCCATGTCGTTGGCGGGCGTGTTGATGAGGTCGCGTCCGAGCCATGTCGCTTCGACGCTCGCCATGACGTGGCGTACATCGGCGGCTTCCGGTATGACCAGCGCCGCCGATGGCGAATGACCGTTGGCCTTGTAGCGGCGGAACCGGTACGCGCCGAGGCCCCAGGCGATCGCCGCCATGGTCGGATCGCACGCGGCCGGATCGGCGAGGCGATAGGTGCCGGCTGGCAGCACCGGCGCCAACGCGCCGACCAGCGTTGCCGTCGAGATGGCTGGATTGGCATCGATGGGATCGCCGATGCCGAGCACGACGCCGGCGACCGTGCCGCCTGCTCCCGGCAGCAGCACGTGGCGACGCGGCATACCGTCGAAACCGTTGGCGTCGAGCCAGCCGAGTTGCTCACGCGGCAGGTGCGCAAGGTGCCCCTTCCAGCCGCTCATCGGCGCCAGCCAGATCGGTATGCCCGCGCCACTCGCGCCCGGCTCGAGGAGCACTTTGTCCGGCTGCCGTTGTGCGTCCTTCATGGGGCTCCCGTCTCAGTCGATCGTGATGCGTTTGTTGCGCGCCTGCTTGACCTTGCCGCGCACGTCCTTGGCCTTGAGGCGGCGTTCCTTGGAGGCGCGCGGCGGTTTCGTCGCGATGCGCGGCTTGGGCGGCGTGGCGGCTTCGCGGATCAGCTCGACCAGGCGCTCGCGGGCGTCGGAGCGGTTCATTTCCTGGGTGCGGAAGCGGTCGGCGCGGATGACAATGACGCCGTCCTTGGTCAGGCGTCGGCCGGCGAGCCGCTCGAGGCGGCGACTGACCGGAGGAGACAGGCTCGGGCTGTTGCGGGCGTCAAAGCGCAGCTCTACCGCGCTCGCGACCTTGTTGACGTTCTGGCCACCCGGCCCGGAGGCGCGGACGAAGCTTTCGCTCAATTCCTCATCGGGGATGAAGATGCGCGTGTCGATGCGCAGGCCCTCGTGACGCTCCTCGCTCATCGCATCGCGTCCATCGCTGTTGCGCCAACCTCCTCGGCGTCGCCGTTCGGGCTCAGGCGCGCTCAGGTCTCGCTCTTGATGACGGAGATATCGGGTGCGTCCTCGTTCTTCATGCCCTGGATGTGGTAGCCGGCATCGACATGATGCACTTCGCCGGTCACCGCGCGGCCGAGATCGGACAGCAGGTAGAGCGCCGACGAGCCAACTTCCTCGATCGTGACATTCCGGCGCAGCGCCGAGTTGTACTCGTTCCAGCGCAGGATGTAGCGGAAGTCGGCGATCCCCGAGGCCGCCAGCGTCTTGATCGGGCCGGCCGAGATCGCGTTGACGCGGATGCTCTGCTTGCCGAGGTCGGCTGCGAGATAGCGCACGCTCGCCTCCAGCGCCGCCTTGGCGACGCCCATGACGTTATAGTGCGGCATGACCTTTTCTGCGCCGTAGTAGGTCAACGTCAGCATCGAGCCGCCATTGGTCATCAGCTTCTCCGCCCGCTGAGCGAGAGCCGTGAAGGAGTAGCAGGAGATCAACATCGACTGGACGAAGTTGCGCTCGGTTGTATCGACGTAGCGACCGTCGAGTTCAGCCTTGTCGGAGAACGCGATCGCGTGGACGAGGAAATCGAGCTGGCCCCACTTGGACTTGAGCTCGGCGAACACGGCGTCCATCGACGCATAATCGCTGACATCGCATGGCAACACGATCGACGACCCGACCTCCGCCGCCAGCGGCTCGACGCGCTTCTTCAACGCGTCACCCTGATAGGTGAAGGCGAGTTCGGCGCCCTGCTCGGCGCAGGCTTTGGAGATGCCCCAGGCGATCGACCGACTGTTGGCGAGCCCCATGATCAACCCACGCTTGCCGGCCATCAAACCGACAGCCGGGTTCACACCACCGCCCGCTGCACTTGCCATCTGTTCATCGTCCCCGAAAATGCCGTCCGTACATGGGCCTAGATTGCGCACCCCAACACAAGGGGCCGAGTTTGGCGTGATCCTACACAAAAGCGCGCTCGGGTCCAGTGACCGGCCATAGCGGCCCGGTGAGGAACCGGCGGAGGGGATCAATTCGCGGTGAGTGCCGTTGCGGTCTCGCAACCGCCATGCCACGACTGAAGTCGACGCCCGCGCCGGCCAGCTACCGCTGCACCGCCCCGTCCTCAATGCTGCGCCTGCGGCTTTTGTTCCTCGAACGGGACAGACCAGGACCATGCAGCCCCAACTCGAACCCCACCAGGAGACGTCCATGAAGCTCTATTATGCGCCAGGCGTATGCTCGCTGTCGCCGCACATCGCCCTCGAGGAAGCCGGCCTCAAGCACACCCTCGTCAAGACCGACATCCGCGCCAAGAAGATCGAGGGCGGCGGCGACTACACTGCGATCAATTCGCTCGGCTATGTGCCAGCGCTCGCGCTCGACGATGGCACCATCCTTACCGAGGGGCCGGCGATCGTGCAGTACATCGCCGACCAGGCGCCGGACAAGAAACTCGCCCCCGCCAACGGAACGCCGGCCCGTTACCGCCTCCAGTCGTGGCTGAACTTCATCTCGACCGAGGTGCACAAGGGCTTTTCACCGCTCTTCAACGCGCAGATGCCGGACGCCGCCAAGCAGTTCGCACGGGACCGTCTCGCGATCCGCTTCGCCCACCTCGATGCCCACTTGGCGAAGAATGCCTACCTGATGGGCGAAGCATTTTCCGTCGCTGACGCCTACTGCTTCACCGTCCTGCGCTGGACCGTGCCCACCAAGATCGACCTTGCGCCGTACCCCAACCTCCAGGCGTACATGAAGCGTGTCGAAGCCCGCCCCGGCGTGCAGGCAGCGATGAAAGCCGAGGGGTTAATCTAGCTTTCTTGGCAGCGATCACCGCCAGCTCACGGCTCGGGCTGGCGGTGGCCGCCACACGACAAACGGATCGACCGTCAATCTTTGCCAAGCCCCGTCAAAAGCGCGAGTAGTACTTTGAGATGCGCCGAAGCTTCGAACGGAGCGACGCGTAAAATCGGGATTTCCCAGTCGAGAATGTGTGCGGTCGCGGCCGAGTCGGGCAGGCGTTCGATTTCCGGCGCGTCGACCAGTTCCACCGCGAGCGTAACTGCGGCTGACGAGATGTGCGGCATTGCGACGATGCCGAGACCGCGCACCTCGATGCGGCCGGCGATTGCCTCGAGCGGCCAGGCGCGCAGCCCGTCGAACGTGCGCTCGATGATCACTTGATCGTCGGCGACGAGCGTCGCGAGGTGGTGGCGGCCATCGATCCAGGCCCCCTGAAGGATGCAGCGCAGCGCCAGATCGGATTTCCCAACTCCGGAGGGACCAAAGAGCAGCGCCGCGCGACGGTCATCGAGCGCGATCGCGGTGGCGTGGATCTGGGTCGTGGTCTCGGTCATGCCGTCGGGCTTCCAGTAAGCCCCATCGTGCGTCGCACGATCGCGTCCCATGCGTGCGTTGCACGCTCCAAGTATGTCGCAGTCGAGCGCCTTCGGCTATGGTCGACCCTGGAAACGTTCTCGAAACCGGGGCAAGTCTCATGAAAAACGGCAAAAAGGCATCGAACGGCGGGCGGCGGATCAAACCCTCGGAGCTGCGCTCCAAGGCGTGGTTCGACAACCCCGACAACGCCGATA
>LNEA01000642.1 GCA_001464855.1 Rhizobiales bacterium Ga0077530 | reverse complement strand
AACATCGGCGCCTCGGCGCGCCAGCTCACCGAATTCGCGCTGATGGGTGCCGCCATGGCGCGGGCCCACTTCAAGATCGAGCGCCCCCGCGTCGGCCTGCTCAACGTCGGCGTCGAGGAAATCAAGGGCGCCGACGAAGTGAAGCAGGCGCACGCCTGGCTGAAGAAGCCCGAACTCGGCCTGCCGTTCGACTATCACGGCTATGTCGAGGGCGACCAGATCGGCCAGGGCGTGGTCGACGTTGTCGTCGTCGAGGGCTTCGCGGGGAATATCGCGCTCAAGACGGCTGAAGGCACCGCGCGGCAGATCGGTGTTTATCTTCGCGAGGCCATGACGCAGTCGATCATCACCAAGATGGGCGCGCTGCTCGCCAAACGTGGATTTTTGACGTTGAAGCACAAGATGGACCCCCGCCGTGTCAATGGTGGCGTGTTCCTCGGCCTCGACGGCATCGCGATCAAGAGCCACGGCGGCACCGACGCTTTCGGCTTTGCGAGCGCAATCAATGTCGGCTACGAGATGGCCGCAGGAGACCTGAAAGGACGGATCGCATCGGATCTCGGCGCATTCCACGGCAAGTTCGCCGACATGCCCGAAGACTGAGGCCGACGATCCCGTGACTTCACGTGAGGAGCAGCAAGTGGCCGTCAACCGATCGGTTATCCGGGGCGTGGGTGCCTACCTGCCCAAGCGCATCATGACCAACGATGACTTCTCGCGCATCGTCGAGACCACGGACGAGTGGATTACCGAGCGGACCGGGATCAAGCAGCGCCACATCGCCGCCGATGACGAGCTGACCTCCGATCTTGGCATCGCCGCGGCGCGGCAGGCGCTGGTTCGCTCCGGCATCGATCCCGTCGATATCGACCTCGTGATCTGCGCGACCGCCACGCCCGACCGAACCTTCCCCGCAACCGCCGTGCGCATCCAGGCCGGCCTCGGCATCACCAAGGGCGCCGCGTTCGACATCCAGGCCGTGTGCTCGGGTTTCGTCTATGCGATGACAACCGCCGACAACTTCCTCAAGACCGGCCTTTTCAAACGCGCCATCGTCGTCGGCGCAGAAACATTCTCGCGCATTCTCGATTGGTCCGATCGCGGCACCTGCGTGCTCTTCGGAGATGGCGCCGGCGCGGTCGTCCTCGAGGCGCAGCCCCAACATGGGACGCGCGAGGATCGCGGCATCCTCTCCACCCTCATCCGCTCGGACGGACGCTATGAGGATCTCCTGTATGTCGACGGCGGGCCGGGCTCGACCAAGACGACCGGGCATCTGCGGATGAATGGGCGCGAAGTGTTTCGCCACGCCATCCAGAAGATTTCGGGCGTGATCGAGGAGACCCTCGTCATGACCGGCTATACGCCCGACGAGATCGACCTCTACGTTCCCCATCAGGCGAACCAGCGCATTCTCGACGGCATAGCCAAGCGGCTCGGTGTCGATCCCAAGAAAATCATGACCACCCTCGCCAAGCACGGCAACACGTCGGCGGCATCCATTCCGCTGGCCCTCAATCAGGCCTTCGAGGAGCACCGGCTGGCCGAAGGAAACCTTGTGCTGATGGAAGCCATGGGTGGCGGATTTACCTGGGGCGCGGTGCTCGCTCGCTGGTGAGCGGGCGGCGTTTGCGCGCCGCACCAACCGCTTCTGGTTAACGAGTTTTCTGTCTGAACGATTTTTATTGCAAATTCAGCCTCTTGTTGTCGCCGAGGCATTGACCAGCCCGCACGCGCTCGATAGCTTCTACTCGTTTCAAATTAGGGGAGGCGCTAGCCAATGGGCAGCAAGACATTGACCCGTGCGGATTTGGCCGACGCACTGGTGCGTAAAGTTGGATTGCCGAGAAATGAATCACAGGATCTCGTTGAGCTCGTTTTGAGCGAGATTTCAGAGACGCTAGCGCAGGGCGAAGGCGTCAAGCTGTCGTCGTTTGGATCGTTTGGCGTGCGATCGAAGGCGCAGCGCATGGGCCGGAATCCGAAGACCGGCGAAGAGGTGCCGATCACCCCGCGGAGGGTGCTGGTATTTCGGCCGAGCAACATCATGAAAGAGCGGATCAACACGCGCCTCAATCGGCGGAAGGCGGCCGAGTAAGCGCATGGGCGACTGAAGACGGGTGGCATGGTGCCGTTGGGCGATGGCACGATCCACAAAACAAGCGGGGCACTATCATGGCAAAATCGGCGGATGCATTCCGCACGATCAGCGAAGTTTCCACTGAGCTGGACGTGCCGAAACACGTGCTGCGGTTCTGGGAGCAGCGATTCAAGCAGCTCAAGCCACTCAAGCGAGGTGGCGGCCGAAGGTTCTACCGGCCTGAAGACGTCGAGCTGATCAAAGGCATTCAGGCACTTCTCAATCGCGACGCCTACACGATCCGCGGCGTCCAGCGCATCCTGCGCGAGCATGGCGTCGAACGGGTCAAAGGGCTCGCACAAGGCGACGCGGCAGCGAGCGTGACAGCCACGCTTCCGGAAGCCGATCCCGCACGCGCCGCTGCGCCGTCGAACGGGCACACGCCGGCCGCGAGAAAGAAAGCGAGCCGCGACGCGTCGCACGCGACGCCTCCGCTTGGTCGCGACGTCGTGTCCGCTGCGATTTCTGAACTCAACGCGTGCCGTGCGCTGCTGATGGGCGACGTTGTCAAGGCCAAGGCACAGGTCCCCGCTGGCGCGGCGAGCAGCCGACGGTAAGCTGCATTCGGCGTGCGTCGGACCTTCTACAGTCGACGCGCGCTGCGCAGTCTCAAGAACCAACGCGACGGCTGTGCGCCGCCCGCCTCTGCGTCGCTGGAAGACCGCCCAGCGCACATGGCCCTGGAGCCTCGGGCCCGCGCCTGCTATTCCACATTTCAATGTCAGAAACGCGCTATGCCCTCATCCTTGGGCGCGCGACCACACGAGGCATCGATGAACGACGCGAGCAGCCGCACGGGAGAAAAGGCCATCACCGTCGAGGAGGCGATCCGTGGCCGCAAATCGACGCGAGCGTTCCTGCGCAAGCCTGTGCCGCGCGAATTGATGGCGCGTATCCTCACCACAGCCGGTCGCGCGCCGTCGGGCTCGAACATCCAGCCATGGAAGGTGTATGTCGTCGACGGCGCGGCGCGTGACGAGCTGGCCGCCGACCTTTGCCGGCGATTCGACACCGTGGGTGAAGGCGAGCGCGAGTACGAATACTATCCCGTGAAGTGGCGTGAGCCGTTCCTTGCACGCCGTCGCGCCTGTGGCTGGGGTCTCTACGGCACCATGGGCATCACCCGCGATGACAAGGACGGCATGCACGCTCAGCGCCGCCAGAACTACGAATTCTTCGGCGCGCCGACCGCGTTGATCTTCACGATCGATCGCGACCTGGAGAAGGGCTCCTGGCTCGACACCGGCATGTTCATCCAGTCGATCATGATCGCCGCTCGCCAATTCGGCATCGAGACCATCCCGCAGGCGGCACTCGCCAACTTTCACGAGGTACTGCGCGCGCGATTGGCCATCCCTGAGGGCGAGATCGTCATCTGCGGCATGGGGGTCGGCTATCCCGACACCGAGGCCAAGGTGAACACGTTCACCACCGACCGCGAGCCGCTCGAAAATTTCGTTGGCTGGGTCGACAAACTGCGGCCGGCGAAAACATAGGTCGCGCTAGGCGGCCTTCTCGATCGCATCGATGGCGCGCTGGACCTCATCGCTGGTGAGCGTCCAGTCGTTGTCGAGATCGGCAACGACGGTGCGCATGAATGGCTCCGTCAGCCGGATCGCGCGCGGGCCATCGCCGATGTGGTCGAACAGAATCGCGAGCGCGAGCTGCCGTGGGCTGTCGCCCTCATACGTCCACTCGAAACCCCATGTCGTGTACCGCTTGATCTCGTAGTGCTCGGGGAGCGGCGCACCATTGACGGTGACTTCGAGGCCGTCGAATCCACGAATGCCGCTGTAGGTCTTCATTGTTGCTCCCCCGTCGCGCAGCAAACTCTCGCCCGCTCTGATATGTCACAACGGGGTCGGAGCGCAATCTCTGGCCGCCGACACCTTGGAGAAGACCCAAAAACGCATCACGCTTGTCGCCGATGCCACCTCTGCCGTAGCTTCAGGCGCCGCCGGGCGCCGTTTTCACTCACTGCACACGCATTCAGGGGATTGTCCGGGCGGCGCGTCATCCGAGGGGAAAGGCACCATCATGAGCGTTGGACAGGATCCCGGCAGCAATGCCGTCGTGATGAAAACGGCGCGCGCCGAAGCCGCGGCAAGACACGAGGCAGCGGCCCTGCGCGAGGTGCGCCTCGTCGCCCATTCGAACATCCTCTACTGGTGGATCGTGTGGGCTTACGGCTATCTGTGCGCGCTCGGCACACAGATCAATCACATCGTCGTCCCGTTCGGCGCCAAGCAGATCAAGTTCTTCCCCGACGCCTGGCTCGGCATCTCCTACATCGCACTCGTGCTGTTCGTGGTCGTTTTCACCAACGTGCGTGCGCGCGTGCTGCACACGTTCATCATCGCCGCGATTCTGGCGCTCGCCCTCGTCGGGGTCGAGTGGCAATGGGGCCTCGGCTCATTTTTCAAGTACGTGCCGGAACTGAAGGTGCAGATGAACCTCGCGTTCTACGTGGTGTTCTCGACCGGCCTGCTCATCATCTGGCTGATCGTCGTGTTCGGCATCGACAAGCTCACCTATTGGCGCTTCGCCGGCGGTCAGGTGGTCGAAAGCCACCGGCTCGGCAATGCCGCAGGAAATGTCTACGACACCCGCGGGATGCTTATGCGGCGGCAGCCGGACGACTTCTTCCGCCACAAATTCCTCGGCCTTGGATTTCTTGGCCTCGGCACCGGCGATCTCGTGTTCCGACCGGCGATGGCGGGGTCGGAGCCCTTCATCATCGAGAACGTCTGGCGCAGCAATGAGCAGCAGAAGCGCATCGAGCGCCTGCTGACCCAATCCGGTGGTTCCGGGATCGCGTAGGGTCGCACGCGCTGCCACATCAGCCCATCGATGGGCGTTCGCGACTTCGGCGGCCGGCATTTGCCGCCCCGACAGCCGCGTTCGTCAACAAGGCGCGCACGGCTACCGTGGACAAGGCCTGAACACGCAACTAGGAATACCGGCAGGGTGTCGTTGCGGTTCGGTGCCGCAAAACGCGATGGATGGGCAGAACTTGCGCGATGTGCCGTCAGTTTCGGTGACTCTGGGCCGCTGCGCTGGCGGTTCGCGCGCGTCCCGTCACTCATCTCCGCATCCTGACCGACTCTATTTGCCGATCCGCACACGCGCACACGAGCGGGTCGGGCAGCGCGATTGATGTATTTCCTGCCCAACCCGCTCATCATCCCAGTCGGGCTCGTCATCGGCGTGCTCGTGGCGATGCCGGTCGGCCCCGTCAATATTCTATGTCTCCAGCGGGCTCTCGAGCGCGGGTTTTGGGGCGGTGTGGCGGCCGGTCTCGGCGCCGTCATCGGGGACGGCCTGATCGCGCTTTTTGCAGCACTCGGCGTGGGCGCGGTATCGGGCGCCATTAAGCACTATCGAATGACAGTCCAGACCATCGGCGGTCTCGTGCTGCTGGCCTTCGGCATCCGCCTGTTTCTCACGCAGCCGCGGCTCTTCCGCGATGAGCATGCGGACGGGCGGCGGCCGTCTCTCGCCGACTTCGCCTGGGACATCCCGCAGACCTTCTTCCTCACCATCACGAACCCTGGCGCGATGCTCGGCCTGTTCGCGATATTCGGTGGCATCAGTTCGTTCGTCGAAGTCGACACCTATATCGATGCCTTCACGATCGTTGCTGCGATCATGGTCGGCAGCCTCGCGTGGTGGGTCGTGCTATCGCACATCGTCGGCCGCTTTCGACACCGCATGGATCTTGCCAAGCTGCAGCTCGTGAACCGCTTCGCCGGCATTCTGCTGATCGGCTTCAGCGGTTTGCTGCTCGGCGAGGTCGCGATGAAGACGCTGTTCCGAACCGCGATCTGAATTTCTATTGGCTGGTGGCCGCCAGTTCATCCGACAGCTTGGCGCCCTCGACGAGGAAGCGCGAAATCGCGGTCTGCGCAGACGGCGTGCAGGTCTGATAGGTGCGGCTGTAGCTGCGATAGCCATTGTTGAAGCGCGTGGAAAGCCGCGCTCGCCGCTGCGGCGCCGCGCCTTCGCTCTCGATCAACTGCTCCATGCGGTTACGCCAGATCTGCCCTTCGTTGGCGCCGCAAAGTTCGCGCAAATAATGCACGGCGCCAAGGATTTCGGCGAGCCGGAGTAGTTTGACGTCGTACGGCTTACCGTCGCTCGCCGATCCCTGGGCCGCGAGCGGCGATGCGCCGATCGTCGCTACCAAGGAAAAGACCGCAAGGATCGTCAAAGCACGGCGCTGGCGCATCGATCTTCCCATTCCCGGCCGGCCTCTACGCAACGCGGCAACCAGCTCACTTTCCATTCGCGATCCGGTACCTTTGGAATGGCAATTGTACGGCGATTCGGGCGCCTGTCGGGGCGGCTGACTATGTCACGCAAACCGCGCCAGATCCGCCGCCGGCGTGAATCGAGAGGTTCTTGATCGTCGCGTTCCTACCGCTCAGCGCGTTCTCAGGGTCCCACGCGACTTTGACCTGCTCGAAGCGGGAGCCGAGCGCGTCGTAGATCATCAAGCGCCCGGCCAGCGTCTCGCCGATGCCGAGGATCTCCTTGAGCGTCTCGGTCGCGAGCAGCGTACCGACGACACCGGCGACAGCGCCGAGAATGCCGACCTCCGCGCAGTTGGCGACCGTGCCCGGTGGCGGCGCCTCGGGAAAAATGCAGCGGTAGGTCGGCCATGGCGTGCCGTCGGGCCGCTTCTCGTGCGGTTTGAAAGTCGTGATGTAGCCGTCGAACGGACCGAGTGCGCCGAACACCAGCGGCCGTTTTGCGAGATAGCACGCGTCAGAGACGAGATAGCGCGTCGCAAAGTTGTCCGAGCCGTCGATAACGAGATCGTAGCGGCCGATCAGATCGAGTGCATTCTCCGCGGTGATACGGGTCTCGTGCGTTTCGACCGTGACGTGCGGATTGATCCGCCCCACCATATCCCGCGCGCTGTCGACCTTCAGCGCACCCACTTGCGCCGTCTCGTGGATGATCTGACGCTGCAGGTTGCTGAGCGAGACCGTGTCGTCATCAACGATGCCGATCGTGCCGACGCCAGCCGCGGCGAGATACAGCGTGACCGGCGACCCGAGGCCACCCGCGCCGATGACCAGCACGCGCGCTGCTTTGAGCTTCTGCTGGCCCTGTCCGCCGACGTCCTTAAGGACGATGTGGCGCTTGTAGCGGGCGATCTCTTCGGTCGTGAGGGTCATGCGGAGATATATAGTCCGACCCCGGCCGCGAAGCCAGCCAGCGGCGGCTTGCTTTTTGGCCTCCCCTGCCAGATGCTCGCCCCCGGAAACGCTCAGAACACGATAAAAATGGAGCCCGCACGTGGCCACACCAGGAGGGGCGCCGGCGCCGGCCGGCGACAATCTCAGACGCCTGACCGATCTCTACCGCATGATGGTGCGGATTCGCACCTTCGAGGAGACCGCGCTCGAAGCCTATAAGCTCGGTGAGATTCCGGGCCCGCTGCATGTCTCGTTCGGACAGGAAGCCATTCCGGCCGGCGTCTGCGCCAGCCTCCGACAGGACGACCGCCTCACCTCGAACCATCGCGGTCACGGCCATGCGCTCGCCAAGGGCGCCGATGCCGCAACCATGTATCTCGAGTTGTACGGCCGCGACGGCGGCTATTGTCGCGGCAAGGGCGGCTCGATGCACATCGCCGACTTCTCGGTCGGAATGCTCGGCGCCAACGGCGTCGTCGCAGGGGGACTGGCGATCGCTGTCGGTGCGGCGCAGGGGCTCAAACTGCTCAAGTCCGATGCGATCGCGGTGTGCATGTTCGGCGACGGCGCGACCAACCGCGGACCCTTCCTCGAGGCGCTGAACTGGGCCGCGATCTACACGCTCCCCGTTCTGTTCGTGTGCGAGGACAACGGCGTCGCCGCGCACACCGAAACGCGGACAGTCACGGCTGGTGACGGCCCCGCGGCGCGTGCCAACGCGATCGGTGTGCCGGCGGTGACGATCGACGGCAACGACGCTGTAACCGTCGATGAAACCGTCGCGCGGCTGGTCGCGGACGTCCGCGCCGGACGCGGGCCACGCATGATCCACGCCATGACCGATCGCTGGTCTGGGCACACCGCGACGGATGCGGCGGCTTGGCGCGATCCGAAGAAAGTGGAAGCCGCCAAGACACGCTGCCCGATCGCACGGCTCAAGAGCGTGCTGATCGAGCGCGGGCTGGCGCCGGCTGTGCTGGAAGAAATCGGCACTGCCGCGCGGAACGAAATGCACGCTGGTCGCGCTGCCGCCAACGCGGCGCCATGGCCAAGCGTGCCGTCCGCATACGACGACGTTCAATCTGTCGGCGCCGTCTCGGGAGGACGCTGACATGAGCGCGAACCCGACAAGTGACATCACGCTGGTTGATGCGGGGCGCCTCGCGGTACTCCAGGAAATGCGCCGCGATCCGACGGTGTGGGTACTCGGCGAGGACGTGGGGAGGGGCGGCTTGTGGGGGCAGTATCGTGGCCTTCTCGACGAGTTCGGCCCCGAGCGGATCGTTTCGACGCCGATTTCCGAGTCGACGATCATGGGTGCCGGACTGGGCGCCGCTCTGGTTGGTACGCGACCGATCATCGAGATGCGCATGTTCGATTTCGTCATGTGCGCGATGGACGAACTGGTCAATCAGATCGCGAAGGTGCGTTACATGTTCGGCGGCCAAGCGAAGCCCGCTGTCGTCGTGCGCATGCCGCATGGCATGTGGCGCAACTCGGCAGCACAGCACAGCCAGATGCTCGAGGCGTGGTTCGCGCATCTTCCCGGCGTCGTCGTCGTGTGCCCCTCTAATGCCGAGGACGAGGCCGGATTGCTCGTGTCCGCGATACGCTCGGACGATCCCGTGCTGTTCTTCGATCCCAAGGATCTGTGGACAGCACCGGGCCAGATCACGGATGGCGAGATTGCGCCGATCCCGTTCGGCAAGGCGCGGCACGCGCGCAAGGGCGATGCGCTGACAATCGTCACCTGGTCGGCCGTCACACCCAATGTGCTGACCGCGGCGGATCAGCTCGCACGCGATGGTATCAATGTCGATGTCTTTGATCTGCGCACGATCTGGCCATGGGACCAGGACGCCGTCGCGGCATCGCTTGCGCGCACGAAGCGGCTGCTGGTGGTGCACGAAGCAGTCGAGGTCGGCGGCTTCGGCGCCGAGATCATCGCGACGATGATCGATCGGCTCGGCCCCGCCGCGATCAAGGTTGCCAAGCGGCTCGGCGCACCGCGCATTCCAGTTCCCTTCGCGCCACCGCTGGAGAACGAAGTTCGGATCACGCGTCTATCAGCACCATGTCCTGGCGATTCCGCCACGTCGCCACGAGGTCATCGCGGAGCGGCTCAAGGAAACGAGTAGCGCCGCCGTCGCGCACAACGGAGGGCGCCTTTTCGGCATCTGGAAACCGCTACTCGGTCTCAGCCTCAATCATCTGATCGTGCTCACCGAGTGGCCTGATGCGGACACCGCCCTCGCGCACGGCGCCGACATCCTTACCGGCATCGAAGGCGCGACGCTCGAATGGTGCGACCTGTGGCAGCCGACGCTACGGCCAGCCTCGAGCGCACGTCTCCCCGAACTCACCGGCGGCTACTATTCGCACCGCCACTACGACATCGCAGCCGATACGCTGCCGGCATTCCTCGACCATTCCTCATCGGCATGGGGCAGCTTCGAGGGCACCCATCCCTCACAGGTGATCGGCCTGTGGCGATCGAGCCATGTGCCGGCCCCGGGACTCATTCGGATGCGGCTGATGGCGTGGTATCAGGACATGGCGACGTGGGAGCGCTCACGCTACTGGAAGGGCACAGCCGGCGCCGAAACCGCCAACAAGCAACTTGGCGCGCGCTACGCTATGACACTCGACAGCGCCGTCTCGATCGTCGAACTCGTTCACCGCGGCTGATGCCGAAGAACCGACTCCACAACAACGACAGGAACTCACCATGCCTCGTGCCGCCCGCACTGCGTTGATTACCGGATCGAACAAGAACATCGGCCGCGCCTGCGCGCTGGCGCTCGCGAAAGGTGGCTTCAATATCGTCGTCAACGGCGCGCGGGATCGCGCCGCGGCGGAGAACGTGGCGAAGGAGGTGACCGCGCTCGGCGTCGAGGCGCTGGTCGCAATGGGTGACGTCGGCCGGCGCGAGGATTGCGCGCGGATCGGTGCCGAGGCCATCGCGCACTTCGGCACCATCGACGCGCTGCTCAACAACGCAGCCATGCGCCCCGACGGCAAGTTCCTCGAGATGAGCGAAGCCGACTTCGATCGCGTCGTGGATACCGACTACAAGGCCGCCTACTGGCTCGCCCGCGCGACGCTGCCGGGCATGGTGGCCAAGGGCTGGGGCCGCATCATCAACTTCGCCGGCATGAACGCGATCCACGGCTACAATGGCCGAGCGGCTGTTTCGGTCGCCAAGCACGCCGCGTGGGGCCTGACCAAGGCCCTAGCTAAGGAATTTGGCCCCAAAGGCATCACCACCAACATCATCTCGCCCGGCCCGATCATGGGCGAGGCGCAGGATCCGCACATGGCGGCCCACATCAAGCCGATGGTGGCGAGCGTGCCGGTCGGGCGCCTCGGCACGCCGGACGAGGTTGCCGGCATGGCGGCGCTGCTGGCGTCGGACACCGGCGCGTTCATCAACGGCCAGCTCCTGCAGGTGAACGGCGGCGCCGAGACTTGATCAGGGACCGGGGCGCTTACCCCCCGGCTGAAGCTGTGCTAGTGGCTGTCCAGCCATGCGGACAGTTGCCATTTCATGCTCCTCCCCTTTCCCTCCCACCTTGTGGGGGAGGTTAGGAGGGGGGGATTGCAGATCATTAGCGGTAGGGATTCCCCCCACCCCTAACCCCTCCCCACAAGGGGGAGGGGGATTGATGCGCGCGTCCCGACGCAGCAGGCGCCGCAGCCGGCAATCGCTTTCCATTCCTTCTTTGGCACGACGTATCGAACCATGACCCAATCTGACCGCAAGGTCGTCACGCGCTTTGCCCCCTCGCCGACCGGTATGCTGCACATTGGCGGCGCACGCACGGCGCTGTTCAACTGGCTGTTCGCCAAGCACACTGGCGGCACCTTCCTGCTGCGCATCGAGGATACGGACCGCGAGCGCTCGAAGCCAGAACACGTCGATGCCATAACCAACGGCCTCAAGTGGCTGGAGCTCGATTGGGACGGCGAGCCGCTGTTCCAGTTCGCACGCGTCGATCGCCACCGCGAGGTCGCACTCGGCCTGCTCGACGCGGGGCGCGCCTATAACTGCTATCTGACGACCGACGAACTCGCCGCGATGCGCGAAAAGGCGAAGGCCGAAGGCCGCCCGCAGGTCATCGAGAGTCCGTGGCGCGACCGCGATCCAAAGGAGGCGCCGGCGGGGGTGAAGCCGTCGGTGCGCCTGCGCACGCGCCGCGATGGCGAGACCGTCGTCGATGACCGCGTCCAGGGCCGCGTCGTGATTCCGAACAAGGATCTCGACGATATGATCATCCTGCGCTCGGACGGCACGCCGACCTACAATTTCGCCGTCGTCGTCGACGACCACGACATGGGCATCACGCACGTCATCCGTGGCGTCGATCACCTCACCAATGCCGCGCGCCAGACGCAGGTCTACCTTGCCAACGATTGGGACATCCCCGTCTTCGCTCACGTCCCGCTGATCCACGGGCCCGACGGCGCCAAGCTGTCGAAGCGGCACGGCGCCGAGGCGACCGATGCCTACCGCGCCATGGGCTACTTGCCCGAGGCGATGCGGAACTACCTCGTGCGCCTCGGCTGGAGCCACGGCGACGATGAGATCATGGCCACCGAGCAGCTCATCGAGTGGTTCAACCTCGAGGCCATCGGACGCTCACCGGCCCGGTTCGATTTCGCCAAGCTCGGCGACCTCAACGGGCACTACATCCGCAAGACCGGCGATGAGGCCCTGATCGGCCGAATCCGCGATTATTTAGAAGTAGTCGAAGGTGGCGCACAAAAGCTCGCCCGACTGGATCGCGATGGCGGCTGGGATCAGCTCAGAATTGCCCTTCCCGGCCTCAAGGAGCGTGCCAAGACCCTGGTCGAGCTGGTCGAGGGGGCATCCTTCCTGTTTGCCGACCGGCCGCTGGTGCTGGATGAGAAGGCCGCCAAGCTGATCGACGGCGATGCGCAAGCGGTCCTGACTGGGCTTATTCCCCGGTTCGAGGCGGCCGCGAACTGGACCGCCGCCGACCTCGAGGCCGAAGTCCGCGCATTCGCCGAGGCCACCGGCGCCAAGCTCGGCAAGATCGCTCAGCCGCTGCGGGCAGCACTCACTGGACGGAGCGTTTCGCCGCCGGTATTCGACGTCATGCACGCCCTCGGCCGCGCCGAAACAATCGCCCGGTTGAAGGACCAGGCGCGTTGACCATGCTTAGTCTTTCGGTGCATCCCACAGTTGTGGCAGCCGGCTTTATTGTATGCTGTCGTCCTGCTATGGTGCATCGCGATATGGCGCTGCGACGCCATGGAATAACCGGTTGAGCGAAGGGACATCGACATGAACGCACATGATGGGTCGAAAGCGCCCGATTCCGACCGTACGGCATCGCTTCTGATCAACAACGTACAGGTCAAAATGCCGGTGCGTTCGGGCTCGATCGGGCCGGACGTGATCGATGTCGGCCGCCTCTATCGCGAGTCCGGCTGCTTCACCTACGATCCGGGTTTCACCTCGACCGCCAATTGCTCGTCGAAGATCACCTACATCGACGGCGAGGAAGGGATCCTGCTCTATCGCGGTTACCCAATCGAACAGCTCGCCAAGTCGTCGAACTTTCTCGAGGTCTGCTACCTGCTGCTGAACGGCGAGCTTCCGACCGAGACGCAGTACAAGGAATTCGACGGTCACATCACGCGCCATACGATGGTGCACGAGCAGATGACCCGGTTCTTCACCGGCTTCCGCCGCGACGCGCATCCGATGGCGGTGATGTGCGGCGTCGTCGGCGCGCTGTCATCGTTCTATCACGACAGCACCGACATCCATGACCTCAAGCACCGCGTCATCGCCAGCCACCGCATGGTCGCGAAGATGCCGACGATCGCGGCGATGGCGTTCAAGTATTCGATCGGCCAGCCCTTCATCTATCCGCGCAACGATCTGGAGTTCGCTTCGAACTTCCTCCAGATGTGCTTCGCGGTGCCGTGCGAGCCCTATGAGGTCGATCCGGTCGTCGCGAAGGCGCTCGATCGCATCATGATCCTGCACGCCGACCACGAGCAGAACGCCTCGACATCGACCGTGCGCCTCGCCGGCTCGTCGGGCGCCAATCCTTTCGCCTGCATCGCCGCCGGAATCGCCTGCCTGTGGGGTCCTGCGCACGGCGGCGCCAACGAAGCCGCACTGAAGATGCTCGAGGAAATCGGGCACGTCAGGAACATCCCGGAATTCATCAAGCGCGTGAAGGATAAGAACGAAGGCGTGCGCCTGATGGGCTTCGGCCATCGCGTGTACAAGAACTACGATCCGCGCGCGAAGGTGATGCAGGAGACTTGCCACGAGGTTCTCGGCAAGCTCGGCATCAAGGACGATCTCCTCGACGTCGCGATGGAACTCGAGCGCATCGCGCTGCACGACGACTACTTCATCGAGAAGAAGCTTTATCCGAACGTCGACTTCTACTCCGGCATCGTCCTGCGTGCGATCGGCTTCCCGGTCTCGATGTTCACGCCGCTGTTCGCTGTGTCGCGCACCGTCGGCTGGATCGCGCAGTGGAAGGAAATGATTGAAGACCCGGAGCAGAAGATCGGCCGTCCGCGCCAGCTCTACGTCAAGCGCGGCTGATCGTCAGCGCGGCATCGCGAAATCAAGGCCATCGATCTCACGATCGGTGGCCTTTTTTATTTGGCCTCGGCGTGCGCGAGAACGCGGAGAGCCGCGGCGATCGCCGGATCGGTGCCAGTCAACAGCGCTGCAGGCACGCGAGCGAGCGCGGCAAGCTGAGCATCCCTTTCCGGCGAGTCACTCAGCAGCGCTTCGATTGCTGGCGCCAATGCCTCCGGCACGCTGGACTCCTGCATCAGCTCCGGAAACGCGCGCTCGCCGAGCACGAGGTTCGCCAATGCGAAGTGCGGCGGCTTGACGAGCCTGCGGAACAACAGCGCCAGACGGTCGACTCTGTAGGACACGATCATCGGACAACCAGCGAGCGCCAGCTCCAGCGTCGCGGTGCCGGACGCGACCAGCGCGGCACGCGCGAGCTTGAAGGCGCGGAACTTATCGACATCTTCCTCGACGAGATGGAC
>LNEA01000641.1 GCA_001464855.1 Rhizobiales bacterium Ga0077530 | reverse complement strand
GCGCTGTGGGGACCAACCTGGATGCGCTTCAATGCATCGACGCTGGCAATCGAGCCGCCGCCGGCGCCGATCTCGACCATCTCGATCACGGGGATGCGCACCGGCAGTCCGCTACCTTTCATGAAGCGCGAGGTGCGGTCTACTTCGAACGTGCGTGCTTTAAGCGGCGCGCCATGCTCGATCAGGCAGATCTTGGCGGTGGTGCCACCCATGTCGAACGACAGGATTTCCTTTTCGCCGCGTTCTTGCGCGATGCCGGCTGCGAGGATGGCGCCACCAGCGGGACCGGACTCGACGAGGCGGACGGGAAACCGACGCGCCGTCTCCAGGCTCGCGAGACTGCCACCCGAGGTCATGAGGTGGATCGGGTTGCGATAGCCTTCCTTGGCGAAGGCATCGGCGAGGCGCGCGAGGTAGCCGGCCATCAGGGGCTGCACGTAGGCATTTGCAATCGCCGTAGAGGTGCGCTCGTACTCCCGCGCTTCGGGGCAGGCTTCGCTCGACAGCGTGATCTCGATGCCAGGGCAGGTCTCGCGGACAATCGCGGCGGCGCGTTCCTCGTGCGCGGGATTGGCGTAGGCGTGAATGAAGGCGATCGCGACGGCGTGAATGTCGCGGCGCTTCAGCTCTTCCGCGACGGCACTAACGGCGGCTTCGTCGAGCGCGAGCCGCACAACGCCCTCGACGTCCATGCGCTCGGGGACCGTAAAGCGGAGAGCGCGTGGCACTAACGGCGCCGGCTTTTCGAGAAACACATCGTACTGGTCGTAGCGGCTCTCGTCAGCGATCTCGACGACGTCACGAAAACCCTCGGTCGCAATCAGCGCGGTGCGGGCGCCCTTGCGCTCGATGATGGCGTTGGTCGCGAGCGTGGTGCCGTGCAGGAACACGCCGATGTCCGCGAAACCGAGGCCAGCATCGGCGAGGACTGCGCGGGTGCCCTCGACAACTGCCTTTTCCGGCGCGCGTGGTGTTGTCAGAACCTTCATCGTCAGCAGCCGGTCGCCTGCCTCGAGAACGATGTCGGTGAACGACCTGTCTTGCTCATGTCGTCCTAGCCAGTGAGAAACGGGGATTTGGGATCGAGAGTGTCTAGCAAGTGTTGGGCGGCGCGGCCAGACGATAGACCACCGCCTCGGTCAGAGGGCAATCCGGTCACGGCCGCCGAGGAAGTCTGCGCCGATCTGAGCCGACTTCGGTGCCGGAAGTCCCGGCACGGCGATGAGGCGGTCGCCAAGCCAGCAGGCAGGAAGCGTCGCGGCGGCTCCAGGGGGCAGTCGTAGCTTTGCGAGGGTGCGCTGTTCCGCTTTGAGCGTCTGCCAGCCAGCGGTCCCCAGTGCGCGGACGTCGATCGGGCCTGCGAGGTCGGGCGACGTGGTGATCGCGAACCGGCGGTCCCAGACGGCGGATTCGGTGCCCGGCGGGACCCGGAGCGTCGCAAGAGGGCTGCGGCCGGCCTCACGCCAGACGCGGAGGATGCAGGGTCGCCGCCCGCGCGGGCCATGCGCGATCCGTGGTCGCGCGGATGCGTTCGGCGAGCGCCTCGACCTCGGAGAGGCGCGGATCCGGCGCCTCGCCACTGAAGGCCCCGATGAGCCGGGTCAGGACGCGGATGGCGATCTCTTCGGAAAGCTCGTTGAGCGCGTCCAGCGGCATCGCGCCGAATTGTCCGTCGTGCCAGTGAATGTGTCGGCTCACCGCATCGGCCGCCTGCCGCATGACCGCGGATCGCGCGCGAGAGAGACGCGCCGCGCTCCGCGCGATGGCGTGGCTGGTGATGCCGAGAGCGGCGAGCGTGACCAGCGCCTTGCGCACGCGCACGCGCTCGAAATCGTCGCGCGCGTTGCTCGGATCCTCGCGCCATTCAAGGTCCGCGGCCTTCAGCGTCGCGATCAGGCGCGACTTTGGAAAATCGAGCAGCGGTCGGTGGACAGTCAGTTGTACGCCATAAGCGCCATCCGGCATCGTCGCCGTCTCGATGAGAGCGGTCTCCTGCATAGCGCTGAGGCCATCGATGCCGCTGCCACGGGCGAGCCGCATGAGGAAGGTCTCGGCCTGATCCTCGTAGTGATGTGCGGTAAGGAGAGGGCGGACGAGGTTGTGATAGGGCCGCGCTTCCTCGACGAGCGCCTCGTGCATGAGCTGGTAGCGCGCCGCACGTGCCGCTGCCTGGATGCCTTGCGTCGGTTTGTCGCCGGTCCAGGCAAGGACGCGGCAGGGGAGTCCGGAGGCTTCGGCGCGAGATACAACCCAAGCGGCGTCATCGGCGGAGCCGGTTCGTAATCCATGGTCGACGGTGAGAACGATGAGGCGCGGGCGCCCCGGCAGCCGCATCCCCTCAACCGCTGGCGGCACGAGGTCCAGCGCGCGCTGGGCGATGTGCATGAGCGCCATGCTGTCGGCGCCGCCGGAAACCGCGACGGCCATCGGCGCGCCGAGCGAAAGGGGCTCGTCGGCGTCCATGGCAGGGCTCCCGCACCGTGCGGTGTGCGGATCGGTCAAGCTGCCATAGCGAACGATGGGGCGGGCGGCAAGGCCAGAGGCGATGCCGGACGGCGGTGGATCAGCAGCCGACCCGCTGCTTCACGACCCGCGCGCGGCCCTTGATATCTTGCGGCGCATTGGGGTGCTTGGTCTCAAGCTCTGTGAAGAGGGCGCAATCCTTCTGGCCGAGCTGCTCGAGCGTCATCGCCAGCATGAGGAGGCTATTCGGTGCCTTGGGGCTCTGGCGATACTGCTGGACTACGCGCAGGAACGCCTGACCGGCCGGTTTGTAGCGGCGCTGCACGAACAGCGTCTCGCCAAGCCAGTACTGTGCATCGGCTGTGAGCTGGTCCTTGGGATAGCGGCGCAGGAATTCCTCGAATGCTGCTTCGGCGGCCCCATAGTCCTGCTGGAGAAGGTAGCCATAGGCCGTCTCGTACAGCTCCTTGGAGCTGCCGGAGTCCGCGATGGCGGGTGGCAAGGTTCCGGGCTCGGCTCGGCCTGGATTGGAGCTGATGATCTGGCCGATCGGATCGCGTTCACCCTGCGGCGTCACGACGACGGAGCCGAATCCAGGAGCACCGGCTGGCGGCGCGAGGGAGCCTCCACGGCCGGGATCGCGAAGGGGTTCGCGCGCGGGGAACGCGGGGCCGTCGTCGCGGCGGCCGGTTTGAGGACGCCCCTGCTGCAGCTGCTCGATCTGGCTGGCCATCGCGCGGATCTGGGTTTCCAGCACGTCGATGCGGGCGGACTCACTCGCGCCACTGCTGGAGCCTTCGCGGGGGGCACCGCCGCCACCGCGCGCGAGCGACTCGAGCGTGCCCACCAGCACCTGCATGTCGACGAGCTGCTCTTCGAGTTGCTCGATCCGCTGGCGGAGTGCGCCGTCGCCGGTTGCGCTGGGCGCTGTTCCTTTGGGCGCGGCCGCCTTGGGTTGACCTCGTGGCGGAAGTGGCGCGGGCGCCTGAGCATGGACCCATGATGACGTCACCCGCGCAGCTTCGGGCAAGCTGATGACTGCCGTGGCCGGCGCGGGGGCGAGGTGCATCAGCGTGATTGCGACCGCACCGCCAATCCACACATTCGAAGATCGCACGAAGACCTCTCGTTCTTTCTCGACGTCGAGCGGTAGAGCGTCCCGCCCTGGTGCTTGACGATCAATTCACGTGAGACCGCCGGATCACCCGCCCGTGTATCCCGCCGTTCACTGCGCAAGCCGCCATCATAGCGCCCGGGCGACTACCTGTCTCGGCGTCCGATCGGAGCGGGACGTCCCAGACCGGCTGGCGGACTTGCGCCGTTGTTCGCCTGTTGGGCGGGCGATAGTTGCGTTCCGCGCGCGTCCGTCAACACCAATACAGCGCGTCGGTTTTGGGCGGCGCATTCCGGCGCCGTACAGGTCGACAGCAATTGTTCACGGCCGAACACGGTGAGGTGCATCCGTGTCGGGGACAATCCGGCCTCGATCAGCACATCCCGTACCGCCTCCGCCCGGCGGAGGGCAACGGCGCTATTCGTCTCGTCGTTGCCGGCATCGTCGGCATAGCCTTCGATGCGCAGGAAGACGTGGGGATATCGCTGCAACCAGGCGGCTTTTTCGCGCAATACGCGGCGACCGCGCCCGCCGACGTCGTCACTGCCGTCGGCAAAGAATATTCTGTCGCCGCCGCTGGCGCTGAAGTCGGTCTCGAGCAGGCTCGAGCCGGGCGTCCGTGCGGCGACTTCTCCCGCACCCGGTCCATTACCCCGTTCAGCATCAATCGAGACGACGCCCTTGGGAATCGGTGGCATCGGAACACCGTCGATCAACGCGAGTTGCTCGAGCAGCCGGCGTGCGCGCGCCGCGACGGACGTCGTGGCAAAACGCGTGACGAGCACTTCCAAACGACGTCGCGCATTGCGCAACTCGCCGATTTCGAGTTCCTCGCGCGCCTCGGAGAGCAACAGGGCTGCAATCCGCTCGTCGGATGCCTCTTGCCGCGCTGTATCTTTGTCCGCAGGTTGGATCGACAGCGGCGCGAGGGTCGGCTGTTGAGCCTGAATGTTCGGTCCGACGCCCTGAGAATTGGCGGAGTCGAGTGCAGTGGCCAACAGTGCGGCCGCCGCCAGCGCGCAGGCAGCCTTTCGCGATCCCAATGCGCAGCCGAAAAGGCCCCGCGTGCTCAGCACGTTCGCCGTCATGGCTTGATACGACCCCGCAGTAAATTCACTTGCGCAATGACGGTAACAATAGGGCCGTTTTGGGGAGTGGTGATTGCGCCGCAGTGGACGACCGGCAACGACCCACGGCGCGTGGCGAAAAAGTTACGCGGCCATTTCGTTGGCGCGCGCGGAACCAATTGCGGGATCCAGCGCGAGCCTTATCGAACCGCCGGCAGGCGAGTTAGGCGCCGCCGCCGCGGTTGTTGAGAACGGTCTGCGCGCGCCGATTCTGCGACCAGCAGGAAATGTCGTTGCAGACAGCAACCGGGCGCTCCTTGCCGTAGGAAATTGTGCGGATGCGCGCTGCGCTGACGCCATTGCGGGCTAGAAAATCACGGACCGACTGGGCCCGCCGGGCACCAAGCGCGATGTTGTACTCGCGGGTGCCGCGCTCGTCGGCGTGACCTTCGATCGTGATGGTGTATTTCGCGTATTGCTGCAGCCAACGCGCCTGACCCGCCAGCGTCTGCTGGGCTTCCGGCGACAAATCCGTCTGATCGGTGGAGAAGTAAACGATGTCACCGACGTTGACGCTGAAGTCGCGCGCCGAACCGGGTGTGGCGGGGCCGCCCTTGCCGTAGGGTGCCAGGCCGACATCCTCAGGCCGAGGATTTTGGCCCGCGCACGCAGAAAGCGTCGCCGCGAGTGAAACCGCCGCTAACAGGCGCACAACGCGCGCAATCGACCCCGCTCCCATTACGGACATCTCTCCGTCCCTCATTATCGTTCGACCGCCCACTCGTCTCGGACTCAAATACGCGTCACCACAGCGCCGGCGTGGTACGCCCTCAACCGCCGGCAGCAGTAAAATCGCGCGCGACTCAACCTTAGGAACAGCGCGCTACGGTACTTAGTCTCACCGCCGAGCAGAAATATGACCATTCGGCGAACTGTCGATTCAGACCAGCGCAAAATTCCCGCACCGCGAATAACCCCCAAGTAAATTGACGCGGTGTTAAGTTACGGCGCTGTCGCCATAAAATTGTTCGTGATTATGCACGTGCTCAGCACATCACCCTCTCCCCGCCGAGACGGAGAGAGGGTGTGCAGATATTTCAGAGCTGAGTGATTCGAGGCGTTGGCGCTTAGGCGTGCGCCTCGATCTGCCTCGTCGCGCCGCTGCCGATCTGGACGGAGCGGGGCTTCAGTCGCTCGGGTACGTTACGTACGAGATCGACATGAAGCAGGCCGTCCTGCAGGTCGGCGCCGGTCACCTCGACATGATCGGCGAGTTGGAACCGACGCTCGAACGCGCGAGTCGCGATGCCGCGATGAAGGAACTGGCGATCCTTGTCGTCAGCCTTCTTCTCGCCCTTGATGGTCAGCGACTGCTCCTTCAACTGGATGTCGATTTCATCCCGCGAGAAGCCGGCCACCGCCATGCTGATGCGGTACTCGTTCTCGGTTTTGCGCTCGATGTTGTACGGGGGGTAGGTGCTCGCCTCGCTCTCGACGCCGCCGGTGCTGTCCAGCAACTGGAACAGACGGTCGAAGCCAACGGTGGAACGATAGAGGGGAGCAAAATCGAAAGGTCGCATGAAGTCCTCCATGAGAAGCGACTAGGTTCGTGAGCCTGCCCCGCGGGGCCAGGCGTCCACTCGGCGCACCCGATCTTGGCGTGCGCGCACCCTCGATGTGGGGAGGGTCCCGGTGCTTTCAAGAGGTCGTGATGTGACCTAGATGCCGAGTTTCGATTTAAGAATCTCGTTCACCGCCGTGGGGTTGGCCTTGCCTCCCGACTGCTTCATCACCTGTCCGACGAACCAGCCGAGCATCGATGGCTTGGCCTTCACCTGCTCGACCTTGTCGGGGTTGGCCGCGATGATGGCGTCGACCGCGGCCTCAATGGCGCCGGTGTCGGTGACTTGGCGCATGCCCCGCTTCTCGATGATCTCGGCGGGGTCGCCGCCCTCGGTCCACAGGATCTCGAACAGGTCCTTCGCGATCTTGCCCGAGATCGTACCATCCGCGATCAAGCGCACGAGCCCGCCAAGCTGCATCGTCGAAATGGGCGACGCGGCGATCTCGACGGCTTCCTTGTTGAGGCGGCCGAACAGCTCGTTGATGACCCAGTTTGCGGCGAGCTTGCCATCGGTTCCCTTGGCGACGGCCTCGTAGAAATCGGCGCTCTCGCGCTCGGCGACGAGCACCGAGGCATCGTACGCGGAGAGACCGTAAGCCTTCATGAAGCGCGCGCGCTTGGCGTCCGGCAGCTCCGGCAGATCCTTCGCCAGCGCATCGACCCAACTCTGTTCCAACTCCAGCGGCAGCAGGTCGGGATCCGGGAAGTAGCGATAGTCGTGCGCTTCTTCCTTCGAGCGCATGGAGCGCGTCTCGCCCTTCGACGGATCGAAGAGCCGCGTCTCCTGATCGATCTTGCCCCCATCCTCGATGATGCCGATCTGGCGGCGCGCTTCGGTATCGACAGCCTGGCCGATGAAGCGGATCGAGTTGACGTTCTTGATCTCGCAACGCGTGCCGAGCGGATCGCCCGGTTTACGCACGGAGACGTTGACGTCGGCGCGCAGGTTGCCCTTGTCCATGTCGCCGTCGCAGGTGCCTAGATAGCGCAGGATCGTGCGCAGCTTGGTCACATACGCCTGCGCCTCACGCGCCGAGCGCATGTCGGGTCGCGACACGATCTCCATCAGGGCCACGCCCGAGCGGTTGAGGTCGACGTAGGAATAGTCGGGATGCTGGTCGTGGATCGACTTCCCGGCGTCCTGTTCCAAGTGCAGCCGCTCGATGCCGACGGTCTTGATCTCGCCGGGATTCTTGTACTGGCTGATCTGGTAGCCCTGCGGCAGGTCCGGATAGAAGTAATTCTTGCGGTCGAAGATGCTGTTGAGGTGGATCTCGGCCTTCAGCCCGAGGCCGGTGCGCACGGCCTGCGCCACACACGCCTCGTTGATCACCGGCAGCATCCCGGGCATCGCGGCATCGACGAGGCTGACGTGGCTGTTGGGCTCGGCACCGAACTCCGTCGAGGCACCGGAGAACAGTTTGGCGTGCGTGGCGACCTGCGCGTGGACCTCAAGCCCGACAATCACCTCCCAGTCACCCGTCGCGCCGGCGATTAGGTTCGAGGCCTTGCCCTTTGATGTCTCTTTGACCGTGTCCCGCGTCGTCATAGCCGTCCATCCGTCTTGTTCCGTGCGCCTGAATGGCAGGTGCGGGCGGGGGATGCTACGCTTTTTTTGCCGCGGTCGCGTACGGCTTCGCCTACACGCGCCGCGGGGCTGCCTCGCCGGCTGGAGATTTCACCACGCGGCCTTCGGCCGCTACTTAAGTGCGGGAATGCGGAGAGGCGGTGGCGGCCGAAGGCCGCGTGGTAAGAATTCGACCGGGAGGGGCACGACCCGCGGCGCCAGTAGCCGTCGTGTCGAAGACGCGCCTTCGGCACGAAATCAGAAAGCAGCGATGATGAGGAACGCCCCAAGCAGTAGCGTTGTCCAGAACGCCATGGTGCCCGTGGGCCAAGTGCGGCCGAAGGTGCCGTCAGGTGTGTAGTGGCGTTGCAGACGGGCCCGGAAGCGGGTCGCCTTCCAATTGACGCCGCTGACGATCCAGCCCCAGGCCGTGCCGGTCACGTCGTCGAAGCCGCGCGCCAGCCAAGCGCCGGCACGGCGGTAGAACCAGTCCAGGTCCAGGGTGACGCCGGCCTGCGGCTTCAGCAAATCCCGCATCAGGTAAAAAACCAGCGCGGCAAAGGCGAGGAGCTGGATTTGGACGACGACATGGCTCGCGCTGTAAGGCGCGTAGGGCGCCTGGTAGGGGAGCAGCGTGTACAACCCGTCTGGCACGATCCCAATTGCGATGCAGAGCACGGCGGCGAGCACCATCGCGATCCGCATGTGTTGTGGCGGGTCGGTGGCGGTGATCGGTGATGCGCCTGGCGCGGCAAAAAAGACGAGCCACGGCAACCGCAGGCCGGCGTGCAAGACGGCACCCGCAGAAGCGGCCATCAAGAGTACCCAGGGGCCAGTCAGATGTTCCTTGGCGGCGGCGTCGATGATCATCGATTTGGAGACGAACCCGGATGCCAGCGGGAACGCGGCGATCGCGAGGGCGCCGATGACACAGCACACGGCAGTAACCGGCATGGTCGCGGCGAGGCCGCCGAGATCGGTGGCGTTGCGCTTGCCTGATTGGCGCACGACGCTGCCGGCGACCATCACGAGGAGCGCGGTGTAGACGACAGCCGCAGCGGAATGCGCGGCGACCCCGTTGAGGGCCAATGGCGTACCGATGCCGACGCCCGCGACCTTGAAACCCATCTGGCTGACGATGGCGAAAGCGAGCAGCCGTCGGATGTCGTTTTCGAGCGCGGCGTAGACGATGCCATAGATGGCCATTGCCAGGCCGATCCAGATCAGGACCTCCGTGCCGGGGAAGGCGCGGAGCAGCACATAAGCCGCGGTCTTGGTCGTGAACACCGAGAGGAACACCATGCCCGACCAGGACGAGGCGGGATAGGCATCCGACACCCATGCCCACAGCGGCGGCGCACCCGCATTGACGAGAAGTCCAGCGAGGATAAGCCACCGCGCCCAGGTGTCAGGCTTCATCGAGGCGATGGTGGTCGTGCCGGTGCTCGCGATCTCGCCGGCGATACCAGCCATGAGCAGCACGCCGCCGAGGAAATGGACGATGGCGTAGCGGAAGGCCGGGCCTCGCGCGTGATCGCCTCCGCACACAACGACCAGCGTCGAGGCGATCGCCATGATCTCCCACCACACGAACAGCGTGATCCAATCGCCGGCGAACACGACGCCGAGTGCGCCCGCCGCATAGACGAAGGCGGACGATAGTTCGAGCGTTGAGGTGCGATCGAGCGCGAACAGCGCGCCGAGGAAAGCGGCGATGGCGAACACGCCGCCGAATAGGTGCGCGAGCGCATCTGCGCGCAACGGGATCAGCGAGAAATCGAGATAGCTCG
>LNEA01000640.1 GCA_001464855.1 Rhizobiales bacterium Ga0077530 | reverse complement strand
TGGCGGGATCGCGCGTCGCTCGCGGTCTGCATTTTCGTCTCCGTCATTTTTCTTGCCGTGCTCGGGATGGCGCTGTGGGCGTCGTTCGTCACCTACTGGCCGTACAACCTGAAGCTGACGCTCAATCACTATGTCTTCGAGAATGCCGACTCGAGCGGGTGGCAGCCGTTTTTCAACTCGCTCAAGGTGGCGGCGTACACCGCCGTGATTGGGACGATGGTGATCTTCTTCGGCGCCTATCTCGTCGAGAAGGTCCGCCCGTATCGGGGGCTACGGATATTCGTGCACTTCGTGGCCATGTTGCCGATGGCGGTGCCGGGTCTCGTCCTCGGTCTCGGCTATATCTTCTTCTTCAACGCGCCGTGGAACCCGCTGAACATTCTCTACGGCACGGTGGCGATCCTGGTCCTCAACTGCACCGCGCACTTCTACACGGTGCCACATATCACGGCGACAACAGCGCTGAAGCAGATCGATCCAGAGTTCGAGTCGGTTTCTGCGTCGATGAAAGTGCCCTTCTGGCGAACATTCTCGCGCGTCACCGTGCCGATCTCGCTGCCCGTGATCCTCGATATCGCGGTCTACCTGTTCGTCAACGCGATGACGACCGTATCGGCGGTGATCTTCCTTTACTCGACCGACACCAAGCTCGCGTCCATCGCGTCGGTGAGCATGGATGAGGCGGGCTTCACCGCGTCTGCGGCGGGCATGTGCATCCTTATTGTCGCTGCATCGATGGCGGCAAAGCTGCTGCAGGTTGTGATCGATCGCGCCGTGCTGCAGAAATTCCAGGCGTGGCGCAAACGGTAGGGGAGCAGCCGATGCGCAAGACGACTCCGGCGCAATCCGAAAGCGACACCAACGCTACGCCGGCGCGAGCCGATTGGCGGGCGCGCAACCTCGACGCCGCAACCCGCACGCTGCTCGATCGCGACGCGGCAGCCTTCCTGCATCAGTCTGTTTCGACGCCGTGTCTCAGCGCCATCCGCAAGGCCGAAGGCATCTTCATACAACGTCCACCACATCGGCTATGGCCATCCACGTCTCAAGCGGGCGATCGCGGCGCAGATGGACGAACTGCCGTTCACGCCGCGCCGCTTCACGAGCTCGCCCGCGGTGCAACTCGCCGAGACGCTTGGGCGGATCGCGCCGGGAAAGCTGTCAAAGGTGCTCTTCACGACCGGGGGATCGGACGCCGTCGAGGTCGCGATCAAGGTCGCGCGCGCGGCAACCGGCCGGTTCAAGACGCTCTCGTTCTGGGACGCGTTCCACGGCGCCGGTTTCGGCGCTTCGAGCGTTGGTGGCGAAGCGCTGTTTCGCAGCGGGCCGCATGGACCGCTGATGCCGGGCGCCGAGCACGTGGCGCCATTCGGCAGCTTCAACTGTCCCTATGGCGGGACCAACGTGCAGGAATCCGGCGACGCCTGCGCGCGGATGATCGACTATGTGCTCGGGCGCGACGGTGACTTCGCGGCATTCATCGCCGAGCCGATGCGTGCCGTACCCTATGTCGCGCCGCCCGGGTTCTG
Source organism: Rhizobiales bacterium Ga0077530 (assembly GCA_001464855.1). Lineage (GTDB taxonomy): Bacteria > Pseudomonadota > Alphaproteobacteria > Rhizobiales > Hyphomicrobiaceae. The sequence continues at coordinate 2,720 of LNEA01000640.1, read as the reverse complement.
GCAGAAAGTGCGTGATGCCTGCGACCGCACCGGCACGCTGCTGATCTTCGACGAAATCCCAACCGGTCTCGGCAAGACCGGGACGATGTTTTCCTGCGACCACGATGGCGTCGTGCCCGATATCCTGGTGCTCGGCAAAGGGCTCGGCGGTGGAATCTTGCCCATCGCGGCGACGATCTGCCGGCCCGAACTCGATGTCGGTGGCGACTGGGCATTCGGCCACTACACGCACGAGAAGAACCCGGTGACGGCGCGCGCTGCGCTGGAAACGATCGCGATTATCGAGGAGGATCGGCTCGTCGAGAACGCTGCGCGCGTCGGCGACGCCGCGCTCGAACGCCTGCGCGGATGGATGGATGACATTGAAGCGGTCGGCGACGTGCGCGGGCGCGGGTTCCTGATCGGCATCGAACTCGTCGAAGATCGGGCGACCAAGGCTCCCGCGCGTGACCTCGCCGAGCGCACGATGTATGCGGCGCTGGAACGCGGCCTTTCGTTCAAGACGACGATGGGCAATGTCCTCACGCTGACGCCGCCACTCGTGACGACGCAGGCACAAATGGATCAGGCACTCGATATTCTTCTCGATGCGCTCAAATCAGCGATCGCGGACAGCCGCCACTAGGCGCCGTAGAGGTCCGCAATCGTCTCTTCGCCGATCCCGAACGACGTCGAGGCGCCGCAGCCGCTGGTGACGATGACGATGCGGATGCTGTCGGACGGACGATCGGTCAGCCGCCAGCGGTCGGGCGCCGTGGCATAGGTGCCGATCCAGCGTTCGGTCACGGTGCGGCCGGGGAGATCGAGTACGCGGTCGAATTCCTCGAGGATGATGTCGTCGACCTCGGTCGGTGCGAACGGATCGGGCGTGGTTGCGTAATGGTGGCTGTCGCCGACGACCAGAGAGCCATCGTCGGATTGCGTGACGATCAGATGCACACCGTTCTCGCGCGCTGACCGCAATTCCCGGTCGAGGCGCGCCTTGAGAGGCGTCGCTACTGGAAGGTCGGCATAGCCGAGGTAGCGACCGAGACCCAGATCGGACATGACCGCCGTTTGAAACTGCACCGGCGCCGCCGGGCGCACGCGCAACATGTGGAGCTTGCAGCGCGTGACCTTGTAGGGCGCCAGCCGCTCAGGAAAGAGGGACGTGAAGTCATCGCCCGGACAAACGATGGCGACTTCCGCCTTGATCGGGCCGCGCGTCGTCTCGATCGTCGGTGGCGCCACGTTCAAAACGTGCGTTTGGCGGCGGAACTCGACGCCGTACTTCGCAGCTAGAAACGCGGCGACCTTTGGGATCGCCGTCCGTGATTCAACGCGCAGATCATGCGGGCTGTACAACGCCGCCCGCACCGCATCCGGTCGGAGGGCGGGCACTTTCTTTGCCGCCTCCGCCGCGGTGAGCCGCTGGCAACCCTCGCCCATTTCGGTCGCCAGAAAGGCGTCGACGACGGCCTCCGACTCCGGGAAGCGCGCCGTCATCACCAAGCCGCGCTGAAGGATCTCGATGTCCGCCTGTGGGGCGATCTCGGCCCACACCGCGCACGCCCGCCGGGCCATGTTCCAGCAGTCGCCCGCTTCCTGGCCGGTGACAGTGACAAAGCCAAAATTTCGGATCGATGCGCCGTTCGCTTGCGCGTCCCGGTCGATGACCACGACCTTTTTGCCCCGTCGCGCGGCGGCGAGAGCATGGGCAAGGCCGACGATGCCGGCACCGACGATAGCCAAGTCGTACATGTGGTGCTCACAGGGCTCTCGGGCGACCAAAAATCCAGTATAGAGTAGAGGATGCCGGCGTGGACGGCAACGATCGCGCCCGCAGGTGAGACGTGATGAAGCGGGCGAATTGGCTAGTGTGTCGGGTTGTTGAAGATTGAATCTGTGGGTTGGCGCGCGCCGCCTTGAGTTTCAGGTGGGCAAGTCGGGAGGGGGGACGACGTGAGCAGTGAGCGTGCAGCAGGTGGAGCCGATGCCGGCGCCCCCCTTCGCTTCAAGACGGCCGAAGAGGTACATCGCTACGTTTCGGATTCAGGCGTCCGCCAAGTCAAGCTCGGCGTCACGGACGTCGATGGAATCCTGCGCGGCAAATACGTCTCGCGCGACAAGTTCCTCGGGATTCTCGAAAAAGGCTTCGGCTTCTGCGACGTCATCATGGGCTGGGATTCCAACGACCAGCTTTACGACAACGTCACCTACACAGGCTGGCATACGGGCTACCCCGACGCCACCGCACGCGTGCTTCCTGCGACCGGACGCCTGCTGCCGTTCGAAAATAACATGCCGTTCTTCCTGGGCGAACTCACCGACGCGGCCGAGGCGATCTGTCCGCGCGGCCTGCTGCGCCGTGTGCTCGACAAGGCGGCGTCCATGGGGTTCGCCGTCTCCTCGGCATTCGAATACGAGTTCTTCATGTTCGAAGAGACGCCCGATAGCGTCCGCGCGAAGAACTATAAAAATCTCAAGCCGATGACGCCCGGGTTTTTTGGCTACTCGGTGCTGCGCAGCTCGGTGCACGCCGAGCTGTATGGCGATCTTCTCGCCATGTGCGAAGCGATGGACATGCCGATCGAGGGGCTGCACACCGAAACCGGGCCGGGTGTCCTCGAGGCGGCGATCACCGTCGATGACGCGCTTTCGGCAGCCGACAAGGCGATCCTGTTCAAGACCTTCACCAAGGTGTTCGCCCAGCGGCGCGGCCTGATGGCGACGTTCATGGC
>LNEA01000639.1 GCA_001464855.1 Rhizobiales bacterium Ga0077530 | reverse complement strand
CGTAAAGCAAAGAGGAGCCGTACAGCAGCATTCCCGAGGATAGCGCGCCGAGCACGAAATACTTGAGGCCGGCCTCGCTCGAACGGGTCGAGTCGCGACGGAATGCGGCGACGACGTACAGCGCGAGGCTCTGCAACTCGAGGCCCAGATAGAGCGAAATCAGGTCGCTCGCCGAGACCATCATCATCATGCCGGTGGCGGACAGCAGGATGAGCACCGGATATTCGAACTTGAGTGCCTTGCGCTCGGACATCTCGTCGAACGAGAGGATCAATGCGCCGATCGCGCCGACGAGCACGAGAATTTTCATGAAGCGCGCGAATGGATCGACAATGAAGGCGCCATCGAACAGCTCGATGCGCCCGGTGCCGAGCGCGATCGCGATGATGGCGGCGACCATCACGAGGATCGACAGCCACATGATCTGCGTGGACACGACGCTGGTTTCGGGGCGAAACACCCCCAGCATGAGCAGCGTCATGGCCCCGACAGCGAGGATCAGCTCGGGCAGCAGCGGGGCGTATTGTGCGAGCGCGGACATCTGCGATCAAACCTCTTTACGTCGTCGATCAGCGCGCTGGCTGAGCTGTAGTCTCGCGAAGTGCCGGCGGCACGATCACCACCCGCGGTGCGGCGTCGGCGCGGGCCTTCTTCGTTGCGGCGACGTGGCTCGCTACGAGCCGATTCACCGACTGTGCGGTCACGTCCAGGATGGGTGCGGGATAGAAGCCGAACAGGATCGTCAGGATGACGAGCGGCGCCATGACGACGATCTCGCGCGGCGTCATGTCGGCGATCGCCTTGAGCTTCGGCTTTTCCAGAACGCCAAAGATCATGCGGCGGTAGAGGAACAGCGCGTAGGCGGCCGAGAGGATCACGCCCGTGGTCGCAAACAGAGCGACCCAGGTGTTGGCCTTGAAGGCGGCGAGCAGCGTCAGGAATTCGCCGACGAAACCGGAGGTGCCGGGCAGGCCGACGTTCGCCATGGTGAAGATCATGAAGCAGAACGCGTAGATCGGCATTCGGCTGACGAGTCCGCCGTAAGCCGAAATTTCACGCGTGTGCATCCGGTCGTAGACGACACCGACGCAGAGGAACAGCGCCGCCGAGACGATGCCGTGCGACAGCATCTGGAAGATCGCGCCGTCGATGCCCTGCTGGGAGAAGGTGAAGATGCCCATCGTCACGAAACCCATGTGGGCGACCGACGAGTAGGCGATCAGCTTCTTCACGTCCTCCTGCGCCAGCGCCACCAACGACGTGTAGATGATCGCGACAATCGAGAGCAGGAACACGAACGGGGCGAACTGCTCGGAGGCGAGGGGAAACATCGGCAGCGAGAAGCGCAGGAAGCCGTAGCCGCCCATTTTCAGCAGGATGCCGGCGAGGATGACGGAGCCGGCGGTCGGCGCTTCGACGTGGGCGTCAGGTAGCCACGTGTGGACAGGCCACATCGGCATCTTGACCGCGAACGAGGCAAAGAAGGCGAGCCACAGCCACCACTGCATACCCTCGGGGAAGTTCGCGGTGAGCAGCGTCGGGATGTCGGTGGTGCCGGTGTGCCAGTACATCGCCAATATGGCGAGCAGCATCAGCACCGAGCCGAGGAGCGTGTAGAGGAAGAACTTGAAGCTCGCGTAGACCCGGCGCTTGCCGCCCCATACGCCGATGATGAGGAACATCGGGATCAGGCCGGCCTCGAAGAACACGTAGAAGAGCACGATATCGAGGGCGCAGAAGACGCCGATCATCAGCGTCTCGAGGATCAGAAACGCGATCATGTACTCCTTGACGCGATCCTCGATCGATTCCCAGCTCGCGAGAATGCACAGCGGCATCAGGAACGCGGTCAGCACGACGAACAGCATCGAAATGCCGTCGACGCCCATCTTGTATTTCAAGGGACCGAGCCACGCGCGCTCTTCGACGAACTGAAAGCCGGGGTTGGCGGGATCGAAGTTGATCCAAATCAGCAGCGACAGCGCAAAGGTGAACAGCGTCGTCCACAGTGCGATCCAGCGCGCGTTCTGTTTGGCTTCCGAATTAAGGAAGCACATGAAGAGCGCGACCGTCGCCGGCAGGAACGTGACGACGGACAGAAGGCTGTTGCCGGCGAGGCTCATCGGATGCCTCCCGTGCTGAACATGAACCAGGTGATCAGGGCGGCGAGCCCGATCAGCATGGCGAAGGCGTAGTGGTAGATGAAGCCCGTCTGCAGCCGCCCGACGCTGTTCGCGGTGGCGAGTACGCGGCTGGCCGTGCCGTCGATGGTGCCATCGATCACGGCGCCGTCGCCCTTGCGCCAGAGGAAATTCCCGAGCGCGCGCGCGGGCCGTACGAACAGAAAGTCATACAACTCGTCAAAGTACCACTTGTTGAGCAGGAACAGATACAGCGGCCGGAACATGCGGGCGGTCGCCTCGGGCAGCCACGGTGCGTGGATGTAGTAGACGTAGGACAGCGCGAAACCGGCGGCCATCGCGACGAACGGCATCCAGCCGACCCAGCCGGGGATTTCATGCAGGGCGTGCATGATGTGGTTGTTCGGTCCCTCGAAGAGCGCCTTGCCCCAGAACAGCTTGTAGCCGTCACCGACGAACAGGCCCTTGAACAGGAAGCCGGCGAAGATCGCGCCCGCAGCCAGTACGAACAGCGGCACCAACATGACGTAGGGGCTCTCGTGAGCATGTTCGTAGGTGTGATGATCGGCGCGGGTGCGGCCATAGAAGGTCATGAACATCAGCCGCCAGGAGTAGAACGAGGTCATGAAGGCGGCGAAGACGAGCACCCAGAAGGCGTAGTTGCTGGTGGTGTGGCCCGCGTAGGCGGCTTCGATGATGATGTCCTTGGAGTGGAAGCCGGCAAAGCCCGCGAGATGAGGAATGCCGACGCCGGTCAGCGACAGCGTGCCGATCAGCATCATGGCCCATGTGATCGGGATTTTGGAGCGCAGGCCGCCCATATGGCGCATGTCCTGCTCGTGGTGCATGGCGTGGATCACGGAGCCGGCGCCGAGGAACAGCAGCGCCTTGAAGAAAGCGTGCGTGAAGAGGTGGAAGATACCCGCCGAGTAGGCACCGAGGCCGAGGGCTGCGAACATGTAGCCGAGCTGCGAGCACGTCGAGTAGGCGATGACGCGCTTGATGTCGTTCTGCACGAGGCCGACGGTCGCCGCGAAGAAGGCGGTCACGACGCCGACCAGCGTCACGACCTGCAACGCGGTGGGCGCGAGTTCGAACAGCGGTGAGAGCCGTGCGACCATGAACACGCCGGCGGTGACCATGGTCGCTGCGTGGATCAGCGCGGAGACTGGCGTCGGGCCTTCCATGGCGTCCGGCAGCCATGTGTGGAGGAGGAACTGCGCCGACTTGCCCATCGCGCCGAGGAAGAGCAGCAAGCATAGCGCTGTGAGTGCATGAACCTCGTAGCCGAGGAAATTCATCGTCGCGGTGGCCTTGCTCGGCGCCGCCGCGAACACGGCGTCAAAGCCGATCGTGCCCTCGAAGACGACGAAGATCCCGAAGATGCCAAGGGCGAAACCAAAATCGCCGACGCGGTTGACGATGAAGGCTTTCATCGCGGCCGCGTTGGCTTCGGGCTTCTGGTACCAGAAGCCGATCAGCAGATAGGACGCGAGCCCCACGCCTTCCCAGCCGAAGAAGAGCTGAAGGAAGTTGTCCGCCGTCACCAGCATCAGCATGGCGAAGGTGAACAGCGACAGGTAGGCGAAGAAGCGCGGCCGATGCGGGTCTTCGTGCATGTAGCCGATCGAATAGATGTGCACGAGCGCCGAGACCGAGTTCACGACGACCAGCATGACGGCGGTCAGCGTGTCGACCCGGATCGCCCAGGAGACGTCGAGGTCGCCCGACGTGACCCACCGCATGAGGGTGATCTTGTCGGTCGCGTGACCAATGCCGACCTGCCAGAAGGCGACCCACGACAGCACCGCCGCGAGCACCATGAACGCCGAGGTGACCAACTCGGACGGGCGCGGACCGATGACGCGGCCGAAGAAGCCGGCAATCAGCGCGCCCAGCAGTGGGGAGAAGACGATGGCCTGATAGATCATGCGTTGGTCCCGGGCACGCGCGGCGTCGGGGCAGGCGAACGACGGAGATGCGTCGGCATCAAATTCGGACCCCTCCCCTCCACGCTGCTCACCCCTTCATCATGTTGATGTCTTCAACCGCGATGGTGCCGCGGTTGCGGAAATAGACGACGACGATCGCGAGGCCGATCGCAGCTTCGGCGGCCGCGACCGTGAGCACGAACAGTGCGAACACCTGGCCCGTGAGATCGCCGAGGAAACTCGAGAACGCGACGAGGTTGATGTTGACGGCGAGCAGCATCAGTTCGATCGACATCAGGATGATGATGACGTTCTTCCGGTTGAGGAAGATGCCGAAGATGCCAAGCGTGAACAGGCACGCCGCGACCGTGAGGTAATGCCCCAGTCCGATGTCCATCAGCCGATCCCCAACCCGCTTGCGATGCCCGCACCTTTGACGAACGGCCTGACCAGAGCGATAGCCCCTCCGATCGCCAGCAACATGAAAAGTCCGCCGACGATCCATTGGCCGAGCGTGATGCGCGCTTTATCGCCATCGTCGCGGCCAGTGTTTGCAGCGCCCATCTTGGTTCGCGCGCGGGCCTTTTCGGCGGCGCGTGCGCGGGCATCCTTGAACGAGACTACGTTCGATGGGTCTTCCGGCTGTTCGCCGTTTTTCCGATCGAGTCCGTTTTTCATCCCTGCCGCTCCCGGCCCGGAATGATCGATTGCCCAGGCGCCAGCGTAACGACCTCGATCGCCATCGCCGGCGTGCGCGCGTTCTGCGCCGAAATCGACTGGCGGCGCACGCCCTCCTTGTGGCGCAGCGTCAGCACGATGGCGCCGATCATCGCGACCAGCAGGATCAGGCCCGCGCCCTGGAAGAAATAAACGTACTTGGTGTAGAGCAGCCGACCGATCGCCTCGGTATTGGTGATACCCGATCCAGGCACCGGAGCGGGCGCGGCACGCACGGCCCCGCTCACCGCGCCGCCGATGACCCGATAGCCGAGGACAGCGATCAGCTCGACGAGAAGGACGAGGCCGACAAGCGCGCCGACCGACGCATTCTTGATGAAGCCCGCCCGCAGTTCCGCGAAGTCGACGTCGAGCATCATGACGACGAACAGGAACAGCACCGCGACAGCGCCGACATAGACGACGACGAGGATCATCGCCAAGAATTCGGCGCCGAGCAGCACGAACAGTCCGGCCGCATTGAAGAACGCGAGGATCAGCCACAGCACCGCGTGGACGGGATTGCGCGCAACGATGACGAGCAGCCCGGACATCACGGTGACGCCCGCGAACAGGTAGAAGAACAGGGCCGTCAGTGCCATCCGTCGATCCTCACTGCCGACTATCTGTAGGGCGCATCGAGCGCCAGGTTCTTGGCGATCTCGCGTTCCCAGCGGTCACCGTTGGCGAGCAGCCGCGCCTTGTCATAGTAGAGTTCTTCGCGCGTCTCGGTCGCGAACTCAAAGTTCGGACCCTCGACGATCGCGTCGACCGGGCAGGCCTCCTGGCAGAGGCCGCAGTAGATGCACTTCACCATGTCGATGTCATAGCGCGTCGTGCGCCGCGTGCCGTCGTTGCGGCGCGGGCCGGCCTCGATGGTGATCGCCTGAGCCGGACAGATCGCCTCGCACAGCTTGCAGGCGATGCAGCGCTCTTCGCCGTTCGGGTAGCGACGCAGCACATGCTCGCCACGGAAGCGCGGACTGAGCGGGCCTTTCTCGAAGGGATAGTTCAGCGTTGACTTGGGCTTGAAGAAGTAGCGCATGGCAAGGAAGAACGCCGAGACGAACTCCTTGAGGAACAGCGATTTGACGCCATGGGCGACACTCATGATCGGCCTCGTGCAAGGAGCGCGACAACGGGCTTTAGATGGTCGGTCATACGGCGATCCTTCCGAAGTGGAGAATAGCCGCGACCACCACCACCATCGCCAGCGACAGGGGCAAAAACACCTTCCAGCCGAGACGCATGAGCTGATCGTAGCGATAGCGCGGCACGATCGCTTTCACCATCGCGAACATGAAAAAGACGAACGTGACCTTCATCAGGAACCAGATCGGCCCCGGGACCCAGTTCAGCAGCCAATGATCGATCGGCGGCAGCCAGCCGCCGAGGAACATGATCGTCGTCATCGCGCACATGGTGACGATGGCCACGTATTCGCCGAGCATGAACAGGAGATACGGGGTCGACGAATATTCGACCATGAAGCCGGCCACGAGTTCCGATTCCGCCTCCGGAAGATCGAATGGCGGCCGGTTGGTCTCGGCGAGCGCCGAGATGAAGAACACGACGAACATCGGGAACAGGATCAGCCAGTTCCAGTCGAGGAACGAGTTCGGCAGGCCCATGCGGGTGCCAATGCCGGTTTGCTGCGAGGTGACGATCGCCGTCATGTTGAGCGAGCCGACCAGCAGCAGCACGGTGATGATCACGAAGCCGATCGAGACTTCATAGGAGACCATTTGTGCCGCCGACCGCAGCGATCCCAGGAACGGGTACTTCGAGTTCGACGCCCATCCGCCCATGATGACGCCATAGACGCCGAGCGAGGAGATCGCGAACAGGTAGAGGATGCCGACGTTGAGGTCGGAGATGACGATGCCTTTACCGACTGGAATGACCGCCCAGGCGGCGAGCGCGAGGACCGCGGTGACGAGCGGGGCGAGTAGGAAGACGCCCTTGTCGGCGCCGGCCGGAATCAGCGGCTCCTTCAGCACGAATTTCAGGAGATCCGCGAAGGATTGCAGAAGGCCGAAAGGCCCGACCACGTTTGGGCCGCGGCGAAGCTGCACCGCCGCCCAGACCTTGCGGTCCATGAGCAGCAGGAAAGCGACGATGATCAGCAGCGTCACGAGCAGCAGCAGACTCGCGCCAACCGTGAGCGCGAGCCACAGCGCATAGTCCCACCAGGTGTCGAAGGTCGTTGGAAACATGCGTCGTTGACCCGCCCTATTCCGCTGCCGCGCGTATGCGGCCGTCGCCCGCCTTGATGGCCGACAACTCAGCCATGATCGCTGAGGCGCGGGCGATCGGATTAGTCGTATAGAAGTCGCGTACCGAGGCCGAGAACGGCTCGGCGCCGAGTTTTCCTTTGAGCGCCGCGAGGCGCTCCACGCCGCTGATCGCGGCCGGTGTCACCGCGTCGAGAGCCGCGAGCGCCGGGGCCGACTTGACCATCAGCCCGCGAAGCGCACCGATCGTGTCGAAGGGCAAGGTCGCGTCCATCAGCGTCGAAAGCTGGCGCAGGATCGTCCAATCCTCGCGGGCATCACCCGGTGGGAATGCAGCCTTCGCGGTCATCTGCGCGCGCCCCTCGAGATTGACGTAGATCGCGTCCTTCTCGGTGTAGGCGGCACCCGGAAGGATGACGTCGGCGCGGTGGGCACCGGCGTCACCGTGGCTGCCCTGATAAATCACGAAGGTGCCGCCGAGACGGCTCATGTCGATCTCATCAGCGCCGAGGAGATAGAGGACGTCGAGGCGGCCCTCACTGGCGGCGGCCATCATTCCCGCGACGTCGAGGCCGTCCTTGCCGGGGACGAAACCGAGATCGAGGCCGGCGACGCGCGCGGCGGCGGTGTGCAGGATGTTGAAAGCATTCCAGCCGGCAGCTTTTCCGGCGCTCGCGTCGATCGCGATCTTGGCCGCGAGGGCCAGAACCGCCGTGCCGTCGGGACGCGCCGCAGCGCCCATGCCGACGATGATCAGGGGGTGCTTTGCTTGGCGGAGGATGCCGGCGAACGCGTTCTTGCCCTCGGCGATTTCCTGAAGCGTGTCGGCTCCGGTGCCGAGATGTTCGCAGCCGTAGGTCAGATCCGCGGCCTCACCGACGAGGCCGATGCTGATGCCACCCTGGCGCCAGCGCTTGCGGATGCGGCCGTTGAGAACCGCCGATTCGACGCGCGGATTGGTGCCCACAAGCAGGATCGCGTCCGCCTGCTCGATGCCCTCGATGGTGGCGTTGAAGAGGTAGCTCGCGCGGCCGAGCGAGGGATCGAGCTTGGCGCCGTCCTGCCGGCAGTCGAGATTGGTGACGCCGCGCGCCGCGAGCAGCGACTTCAGTGCGAACATTTCCTCGGCGCCGGCAAGATCGCCGGCAATCGCGCCGATGCGTGCCGATGGCGTTGACTTGAGTTTGCCGGCGACGACGGACAGTGCCTCGGTCCAGGTGGCGGGCTCGAGTCGGCCGCTGCGCCTCAGATAGGGCTGGTCGAGGCGCTGGGTCCGGAGGCCGTCGGCGACGTGGCGCGACTTGTCTGTGATCCATTCCTCGTTCACCGCGTCGTTGTTGCGCGGCAGAATGCGCATGACTTCGCGGCCACGGGTGTCGACCCGGATCGCCGCCCCGAGCGCGTCCATCACGTCGATCGATTCGGTCTTGCGCATCTCCCAGGGCCGGGCATTGAAGGCCCACGGGCGATGCGTCAGTGCGCCGACCGGGCAGAGGTCGACCACGTTCGCTGACAGCTCCGACATCATCCCCTGTTCGAGGTATGTCGTGATCTCCATGTCCTCGCCGCGACCGATCGCGCCGAGTTCCTCGACGCCCGCCACTTCCGTCATGAAGCGCACGCAGCGCGTACACTGGATACATCGCGTCATCATCGTTTTGATGAGCGGGCCCAGGTACTTCTCGTCGACGGCGCGCTTGTTTTCGTGATAGCGCGTGCCGCCTTTGCCGAACGCCATCGCCTGGTCCTGGAGATCGCACTCGCCGCCCTGGTCGCAGATCGGACAGTCGAGCGGGTGATTGATCAGCAGGAATTCCATCACCCCTTCGCGCGCTTTCTTGACCATCGGCGAGCGGGTGTTGATGACCTTCGGCGTGCCGTCGCGATTCGGCGGCAAGTCGTTGACGCCGAGGGCACACGAGGCTTGTGGCTTCGGCATGCCGACGACTTCGACGAGGCACATGCGGCAGTTGCCGGCGATGGATAGCCGCTCGTGGTAGCAGAACCGCGGAATTTCGACGCCGGCCTGTTCGCACGCCTGAATCAGCGTGATGCCGTCCTCGACCTCGATTTCGGTGCCGTCGATGATCAGTTGCTTGGGCATTCGGCTCCTATCCCGCGAGGAGGCGGCAGGCGCGACCGGGCGGAGCGCCATAGGTTTGCCGCACTCTTTAACGTGGTGCGCCGCACTATGCTAGTGCGATGATCGCGAAATTCGCCCACCGCATTCGTATGCCTCAAGAGCGAATTTCGCGATTTGAATCGCACTAGCCGATTCATGCCTCTCGTGCCCCTTGTATTTCGAAGTTCGCTCTTCCCCCGCGGCTGGGCGCCGGCGAACTTCGAAATGGGGACACGAGGCCTGTTGTGCCGCAGCCCGCATGTTCCTGGCGAATGACCAGGAACATGCTCCGCAACGCCGACGCGGGGCTTACGCCTCGTTGACGATCGGATTGGCGAGAATGCCAATCTTCTCGACTTCGACCTCGACCTTGTCGCCGCCTTTCATCCACGCTGGTGGCTTGCGCGCGTGTGCCACACCGGACGGCGTGCCCGTGGCGATGAGGTCGCCCGGCTCCAGCGTCATGAATTCGGAGAGGATGGCGATGATGCGCGCGGTCGAGAAGATCATGTCGGACGTATTGCTGTCTTGCATGACTTCGCCGTTGACGCGGGTCTGGATGCGCAGGCCGGAAGCGCCCGCCGGCAGTTCATCGGCGGTGACCACGACGGGGCCGAGCGGGCCAGTGCCATCGAAGTTCTTGCCCGGCGTCCACTGCGCGCCCTTGCGCTGGAAATCGCGCACGGATACGTCGTTGAACAACGTGTAGCCGAACACGTGGTCGAGCGCCTTCGATTCTGGAATATGGCGGCCGCCCTTGCCGACGACGATGGTCAATTCGCATTCATAGTCGAGCTGGATCGAGACCTTGGGCCGGATCACCGGCTCGCCGGCCGCGACGAGCGACGAAGGAAAGCGGGGAAACAGGGCGGGATAGGTCGGCGTCGCGTGACCGCCCTCGGCGGCGTGGAGCGCGTAGTTGAGGCCGATGCAGAGGAATTTCCCGGGGCGTGCGATCGGCAGGGCCGGTTTGACGCCGCTCAGCGGCTGCTTCGTCCCTTTGGCGGCCGCCGCCTTGACGGCCGCGAGGGAGGAAGACCCGCCGACGATCACGTCCTGGAGCGTTCCGACAGAGGACACGTCGATCACGTTGTCCCCTTCGACAACACCGAGCGCGGATCCGGTGCCCTTCTTGAACATCATCAGTTTCATAGCATTAGCTCCCTGCGGTTTCTGTGGTCTCGATACACGTTTTCAGGATTTGCGGGCGACGGCCTCGTCGGCGCGGATGTCGGCGATCGAGCGCTCGCGATGTTTCAGCCACCAGCCATATTGGATCGTCCAGTCATCCAGCGCCTCGGTCATAGGACGGCCAAGCGCCACCTCCGCCATCTGCGGCCAGCACGGATTGACCAGCGCCTCGCGCGCAATGGCAATCAGATCGGCCTGACCTTTCTGGAGGATTTCCTCGGCGTGAGACGGCTCGACGATCAGGCCGACCGCCATCGACATCATTTCCGCTTCGCGGCGCACGCGTTCGGCGTAGGGGACCTGGAAGCCCCAGGTTCGCTTGATGCGCGCGACCGTCGCCGATCCGACGAGGCCGCCGGAAGAGCAATCGATGACGTCGACGCCGCGCGTCTTGAGCTCCTTCGCGTAGGCGACCGTGTCGTCCATGGTCCAGCCGCCGTCAATGCCGTCCACGGCGGAAACGCGCAGGAATAGCGGCATTCCCTGAGGGATGACCTTGCGGATGGCTTCGGCGATTTCGAGCGGAAAGCGCGTACGGCCGGCGAAGTCGCCGCCATACGCGTCATTGCGCTTGTTCGACAGCGGCGACAGGAACTGGTGGACGAGATAACCGTGCGCGTTGTGGATTTCGATCATCTCGAAACCGGCGTCGACGGCGCGCTTGGCGGCGTCAGCCCAGTGCTGCACCAGTTCTCCCAGTTCGTCTGGCGTCATGGCATGAGGGACGATGTGGCCCGGAGCCATCGGCTCGGCGGAGGCGGAAACGGTCGGCCACATCTTCTCGCCGCGCGCGAAATCATCGGCGGTCAGCGCACCGTTTCCGTACCAGGGGCGCTGCATCGCCCCTTTGCGGCCGGCGTGGGCGAGCTGGATCGCGGGGATCGTGCCCTGCGCCTTCATGAAGTCGACAATGCGCTTGAGGGGCGGGATGTGCGCCGATGACCAAATGCCGACGTCGCCATTGGTGATGCGGCCCCGGTCGGTGACTGCCGTCGCCTCGACGACGACGCAGCCGGCGCCGCCGAGGGCAAACCGCCCGAGATGGGCGAAGTGCCAGTCCTGAGCGATGCCGTCGACTGCCGAATAGGTGGCCATTGGGGCAATGACGATACGATTCTTGAACGTCACATCGCGGATCGCGAGTGGCGTGAACAGGAGCTGAGCGGAAATCTCGCCCAATAAGCGCGCCGGCACGCTGCTTCTGTCAAGACGGGATGGCGCGGGGCAGGGTTCTCGTTTGCCGCGGTCGCCGACGGCCCGCGCCAGAGGCGCGCCGTTGGCGCGATGCCTACCGGCGCCGCGGGGCTGCCTCTCCGGTTGGAGATCCTGCTTCGCGGCCTTCAGCCGCTACAACAGGACCGAGTGGCGCGCGGAGAGGGAGTGAATTTTAGCGGGCGAAGGCCGCAAGGTGTGGGTGCGACCGGAGAGGCAGCTCCGCGGCCGCAGTAGCCGAAGGCGTTGCGGACCGCGGCAATAAAGTCGGAGCCGTTGGCGACCGCGGAAGGGAACTCAGCTAGCCACGCTGCCGTCCGACAGGTCGGGCCTCAGCTCGGCGGGATCGGTGGCGCGGCGGATCCGACCTTCGAGTTGCGCGCCTTCATCGACGCTGAGCGTCTGATGATGCACATCACCCTCGACCTTGGCGCCGGCCTCGAGCAGCACCCGCACGCCGCGAATCGTGCCCATGATCGAGCCGAAAACGGTGATCGTTTCGGCAGAGACGACGCCCGTCACTTTGCCGACGTCGCCGATGATGACCTCGGTGCCGAGCACATCGCCCTGGATCTCGCCTTCGACGCGGATCTTGCCCTTTGAGATGATGCGCAGACCCTGGCCGATGATCGTCAGGTCGCGGCCGATGATGGAAATGCCGGTGTTGGAGCCGTCAGAAACCGGTCGCGTTGTCGGTATCACCGTCTCGGTGTGCGAGTGGCTCTGGTGCGGTGGCGGCGGTGGCTCGCCGGGGCTGCGGGCGGCTGGCATCGGTGTCACCGATTGCAGCCGGAGTGCATCCATTCTCTGGGGTTCTGCTGAGCCCTTCGGAGTGGTCCCGTTACGCGTGAACATGGTAGTCCCCCGTAGTCGTCGATATGAACAGATCCGTGCAGTGAGGTGACCGGACCACGCCCCCATGGTCGAAATATGTCGTAGTTGCCTCGACGATCGCCATGCGTGGCGGCGATTTTGGTTAAGGCCGTGGGGCTGGCCGCATTGACGAGCGCCGCCGGCACTGCGAACCTGATCGGTGCAGGGGCCCGATCGAGGCGCCGCCAGTTTTCGGGAGAAGACGATCCATGGATTTCACCGGGCAAGTCGCGATCGTCACAGGTGCCGCGAACGGGATCGGCCGTGCCACGGCCCTTGCCTTCGCGGCGCGCGGCGCCAAGGTCGTTGCGGTCGACCGGGATGCCGAGGGCGTCGCTCGGACGGCGCAAACGATCCAGCAGCAGGGCGGCACAGCGCTCGGCGTCGGCGCCGATGTGACCAAGTCCGCCGACGTGGCGGGCTACGTCAAGGCAGCGGTGGACGCCTACGGCCGGATCGACTGCTTTTTCAA
This sequence comes from Rhizobiales bacterium Ga0077530, assembly GCA_001464855.1. GTDB lineage: Bacteria > Pseudomonadota > Alphaproteobacteria > Rhizobiales > Hyphomicrobiaceae. The sequence continues at coordinate 2,578 of LNEA01000639.1, read as the reverse complement.
TAATGCCGGCATCGAGGGCAAGGTAGTGCCAATCGCCGAATACGACGAGGACGTCTTCGACGCCGTGATCGGTGTCAACGTGAAGGGCGTTTTTCTCGGCATGCGGCATGTCTTGCCGGTGATGATCGCGCAGGGGCGCGGTGCCATCGTCAATACCGCTTCCGTCGCGGGAATCACCGGAACGCCCGGTCTGGGTCCTTACGTCGCGTCGAAGCATGCCGTGATCGGACTGACCAAATCGGTCTCCGGCGAGGTCGCGCGGCAGGGAATCCGGGTCAACGCGGTCTGCCCGGGCCCGGTCGACACGCGCATGATCCATTCCATCGAGGCGATGATCAATCCGGACGATGCGGAGGCGGTGAGCGCTCGCTATCAGGCATCAATTCCTATGGGACGCTATGCCAGCGTCGATGAGATTTCCAATACGGTGCTGTTCTTGTGCTCGGATCTCGCGAGCGGCATCACGGGTGCCCAGTACGTGGTCGATGGCGGCCGCACAGCGACCGGCGGCGCGGCCACGACCGTCGGGGCAAAACGATAACTCTGATATCTTAGAGCGCTTCCACAAGGCCGCGGCGGCAAAGGCGAGCCGATAGTGCCCAGGCGCCACAGCCTGCGGCGCCAATTCCGTGCATCTGAGACGAAAGACGCGGCATTGCATGTTGCAACCGCGCACCTGTTTTGGCATGGTCCGCCCGCACTTCCCGACCGGGCGCGTACGGACGGCGGGACCGGTTGCCGTTTTGCAGCGCCGCTGCAAGGTTTTTTCAGGCCCAGTCGGGGCATCTGACCAACGGGGAGCACTCTACCCATGCAGTCCATCTTGTGGGCCATCATCATCTGTGGCCTGCTTTCGCTCGCCTACGGCGCGTTCACCATTCGCGCGGTGATGGCATCGGATGCGGGCAACGCACGCATGCAGGAAATCGCCGGCGCCATCCAGGAAGGTGCGCAGGCCTACCTGACACGCCAGTATCAAACCATCGCCATCGCCGGCGTGCCGATTTTCATTCTGGTCGGGCTGCTGCTCGGCTGGCTGGTCGCCATCGGCTTTCTGATTGGCGCAGTGCTCTCGGGCCTCGCCGGCTTCGTCGGAATGCACGTCTCGGTGCGCGCCAACGTCCGCACCGCGCAGGCATCGACAGTGTCGCTTGCTGACGGCCTCTCGATGGCGTTCCGCGCCGGCGCCGTCACCGGACTTCTGGTCGCGGGCCTCGCGCTCCTCGGCGTCGTCGTCTACTACGCCATTCTCACCGCGGGAATGGGCTACAGCACCACCAGCCGTACCGTTATCGATTCGCTCGTCGCGCTCGGGTTCGGCGCCTCGCTGATCTCGATCTTCGCCCGTCTCGGCGGAGGCATCTTCACCAAAGGCGCTGACGTCGGCGGCGATCTCGTCGGCAAAGTCGAAGCCGGCATTCCCGAGGATGATCCGCGCAACCCCGCCACGATCGCGGACAACGTCGGTGACAACGTCGGTGACTGTGCCGGCATGGCTGCCGACCTGTTCGAAACGTACGCGGTGACGGTCGTCGCGACGATGGTGTTGGCCGCGATCTACTTCGTCGGCCAGCCTGTCGTGACGAGCCTGATGATCTACCCGCTGGCGATCTGCGGCGTCTGCGTCGTCACGTCGATCATCGGCACGTTCTTCGTCCGCCTCGGGGCCAACCAGTCGATCATGGGCGCGCTGTACAAGGGCATCATCGCCACCGGCGTGCTGTCATTGATCGCGCTCTACCCGCTCACAGAGCACGTCCTGGGCATGGCGACGGTGTTCAAGGGCTCGAACGGCTTTGTCTTCACTGGAATGGATCTTTTCTGGTGTGGTGCCGCGGGCCTCGTCGTGACGGCCGCCATCATCGTCGTCACCGAGTACTACACCGGCATCGGGTACCGCCCCGTGCGCTCGATCAGCCAGGCGTCGGTGACCGGCCACGGCACCAACGTGATCCAGGGCCTTGCGGTCAGCCTCGAGGCGACGGCGCTGCCGGCGTTGATCATCATGGCGGGCATCATCGTTGCCTTCAAACTCGCGGGCCTGTTCGGCATCGCGATTGCGGTCACGACGATGTTGGCGCTGGCCGGCATGGTTGTTGCGCTCGACGCCTTCGGTCCAGTGACCGACAACGCTGGCGGCATCGCCGAGATGGCGGGTCTGCCGAAGGAAATCCGCCGCACGACCGATGCCCTCGACGCCGTGGGCAACACGACCAAGGCGGTCACCAAGGGCTACGCGATCGGCTCCGCTGGTCTCGGCGCGCTGGTGCTGTTTGCGGCCTACAACGAGGATCTGAAGTACTTTATCAGCATCGCGAAGCCGGGATCGATCTTCCACAACCTCGTGGTCGACTTCCAGTTGTCGAATCCGTACGTCGTCGTCGGCCTGCTGTTCGGCGGTCTTCTCCCCTTCCTGTTCGCCGGCATTGCCATGACGGCGGTCGGGCGTGCGGCCTCGGCGATCGTCGAGGAAGTGCGTCGGCAGTTCAAGGAGAAGCCGGGCATCATGAAGGGCACGGAGAAGCCCGACTACGCCCGCGCCGTCGACCTGCTCACGAAAGCGGCGATCAAGGAAATG
>LNEA01000638.1 GCA_001464855.1 Rhizobiales bacterium Ga0077530 | reverse complement strand
GGCGCCTGGGACAACGCCAAGAAGGCGTTCGAAGACGGCTTCGTCGACAAGGACGGCGTCAAGCACATGAAGGGTTCCGAGGCGCATAAGGCTTCGGTGACCGGCGACACGGTCGGCGATCCTTACAAGGACACCGCTGGCCCGGCCGTCAACCCGATGATCAAGATCACGAATATCGTGGCGCTGTTGCTGCTTGCGGTACTCGCGCATTAGTTCGTTATCCGCGGTCGCCGACGGCTCCGCCTACCGGCGCCGCGGCGCTGCCTCGCGGTCGCATTCTGACCTCGCGATCTTCGATCGCTCTACGACCTCCTCTCCTGCCGTTTCCAGGGAGAGGGTGAAACAAAAAAGGCCCCATCGCGAGATGGGGCCTTTCTTTATTCGGAACACCGACGACGATTCTCAGCCGAGCATTTCTTCGACGTGGCCCCAGTTCACGAGATTGTCGAACCAGGCCTCGAGATACTTCGGTCGCGCGTTGCGATAGTCGATGTAGTAGCTGTGCTCCCATACGTCGACGCCGAGAATCGGCGTGGCGCCGTACATCAGCGGATTTTCGCCGTTGGCGGTTTTCATCACTTCGAGCTTGCCGCCCTTGACCGCGAGCCAGGCCCAGCCCGATCCGAACTGGCCGACGCCGGCCGCAATGAAGTCGGCGCGCACCTTGTCATAGCCACCGATCTCGTCGACCAATTTCTGCAGTTTGCCCGGCAGCTTGTTGCCGCCGCCGCCCTTCTTCATCCACTGCCAGAAGTGCAGGTGGTTGTAATGTTGGCCAATGTTGTTGATGACCGGCGCGTCCTTGGCGGCAAATGCCTCCTTGCAGATATCCTCGATGCTCTTGCCATCGTACTTGGTGCCGGGGCCGGCAAATTTATTGCCGTTATCCACATAGGCCTGATGATGCTTGTCGTGGTGAAACTCCAGCGTTTCCTTCGACATGTACGGCGCGAGCGCGTCGTAGGCGTAGGGCAGCTCCGGCAGTTTGAATGTCATCGTCGGCGTCTCCTGGTTCTAGATGTGATTTGCTAAAGCCTTGGATCGAATTGGGAGCGACGTTAGCGCTAGTGTTCGATTTGGCCAGCGCTCGCGGTCTCTTCCAAGTCTTTGATCGCAGCGGAAGCCTGCAGGCTTCTGCCAAGATGCAACACCTGCGAGAGTTTGACCAGCGTTTGGACGGGTGCTGCAGCGACAGAATCGGCCCCGGTCGCTGCCTTATTGCGAAATGCTGCATCGTCTCGGTGAACCGCCAGCACCATGCACGGTTCCGTCCGCGTTGAGATTCGCGACTTGATTGCTCGCGCTGGTCGACCATCAGTTTGCCGCACCGCTCGCCTCCGCTGTGACTGAGCCGATCGATCCAAAGACCCTCGAGCCGGGACGCGCGGGTGGCTGTTGGATTGCTGACGCAGCGGCGTTGATGATTGAGCAGGGCGTGTACGAGTGTGCGGTGTGCGTCGTCGCCGCTTAACGTGTTGGTGAGATTTAGGGTCTGGCCTCAAAAATGCGTGTCGTTCAGGCCACATTGTGACTCATTACGAACGACGCAGGCCCGTGCGGAG
>LNEA01000637.1 GCA_001464855.1 Rhizobiales bacterium Ga0077530 | reverse complement strand
CACGCCGACGCCGACTTCGCCCGGCTGAAGGCGGCTCGCGCCGCCGCGACAGCCTAGGCCGCCGGTCGCCATGCCCTCCTTCGAAACCCGCCGAAAGGTGCCGTTCACCGCGCTCGAAATGTTCGACCTCGTCGCCGACGTCGAGCGTTATCCGGAGTTCCTGCCGCTGTGCGAGGGACTACGCGTGCTCTCACGCGACGGAGACGGCGATCTCCGCACGCTCATCGCCGTCATGGACGTCGGCTACAAGGCAATCCGGGAATCGTTCACGAGCCAGGTGACGCTCGATCGCACCGTCCCGAGCGTCCGCGCCGATCTTGTCGATGGGCCGTTCAACCGGCTAATCAATCAATGGTCATTCACCGAGAGCGGTCAGGGCTGCGACATCCGCTTCTTCATCGACTACGAGTTCAAGTCGATGATGCTGCAGTTGCTGTTCGGCTCAGCCTTCGAGCAGGCGTTCGGGCGTTTTGCGGAAGCCTTCGAGGAACGCGCGCACAAGATCTATGGTCGCCGCGGACCGCGCGCCAACGCCCCTGTCGCCTGAGCGATCAGACAGGGGTGCGCGCTAGCTGATCGATCATGTCGAACGCCGTCTCGACCGTCGCAATGCGGATTTCGTGGCGCCCGATGTCGCCGAACCGACATTCGCGGTGGACAGGTGCCTGCCCGCGCCGCTGAACCGCGATATGCACGAGCCCGACCGGCTTGGCTTCGCTGCCACCACCCGGCCCGGCGACGCCCGTGACCGCGACAGCGACGTCGGCACGCGAATGCTCGAGCGCACCCGCCGCCATCGCTCGTGCAACCTCGCGGCTGACCGCGCCATGCTCCTTGATCAACGCCATGGGCACGCCGAGGAGTTCGTTCTTGGCTTCGTTGGAGTACGTGACGAATCCGCGCTCGACCACATCCGACGAACCCGCGATTTCGGTCAACACGCCGGCTATCAGACCGCCGGTACAGCTTTCAGCCGCCGCGATCATCAGCTTGCGCGCGCGGAGCGTCGCAAGGAGCGACTCGGCGGTGGCGATCAAGGCTGGCGGGAACATTGGTCTCATCCTCTCGCAGCGGGCGCTCTCCGGACCATGACACCGCAGTTAGGCATCTACAGTGGCCGTCTTCACCATGTATACTTGGATCACCGCCAGAGGCGCCAACCATTCGACCCGGAGGCCCCATGAAGATCGGGATCGTCATACTGCTGGGTGCAGTGCTCGCCGGCCCTGCGTCCGCGCAGCATCACCATCATGGCAAGCAGCATACCACCACGCCCTACGCCGGCTTGCAGCAGCGCGATATCAAGGCGCTCGATGAGAAGCAGATGGCAGATCTCAAGAATGGTCGCGGCATGGGACTGGCGCTCGCGGCCGAGCTGAACGGATATCCCGGCCCGATGCATGTTCTGGAACTCAAGGATCAGCTGCGGCTCACCGCAGATCAACATCATCGGTTCCGGCAGCTCTTCGACAGCATGAAGGCAGAAGCCATTGCCGCCGGTGAAGAGCTTATCGCTCGTGAGCGCGCCCTGGATCGCCGGTTTTCCGAGGGCGGCATGACGCCCGAAACGCTCGCTGTCCTGACCGCCAGAATTGGCGAGAGCCAGGGGCAACTCCGAGCCGTACACCTGAAGTATCACCTGACCTCGGCTGAGTTGCTTTCTTCCGGGCAACGCCAGCGGTATGCGCAGCTTCGCGGATATCGCTAAGTCAGCACTCGACTCCATTCCAGACCACGCGATACAGCTTTCATTGATCATCTCCATTTGCCGACGGGAGACCACCATGTCCGCCAAGCTCACCTCAGATGCCAAGGGCCTCTACGTCATCGCGGCGACGCCGTTCCATGACGACGGCCGGATCGATTTCGACAGCATCGACAGCCTCGTCGATTTCTACATGCGCTGCGGCTCCCAAGGCATCACCATCCTTGGCGTGATGGGCGAGTATCAGAAGCTCTCGGAGAGCGAGACGATCGAGGTCGCGCAGCGCTTCATCAAACGCGCCGCCGGTCGGCTGCCGATCGTCGTCGGCGTCTCCAATCCCGGCACGTATCCTCTCGTGAAGACGGCGCGCGCGGTCATGGAAATGGGCGCTGCCGGCGTCATGGTGATGCCAACGCCGGGCCTGACGACGGATCAGGCGGTCGAAAACTACATGCGCTCGATCCTCACCGCACTCGGACCGTCGATCCCGGTCTGCGTCCAGGACTATCCCAAGCTCACCGGCGTCTATTTCACCGCCGATACGTTCCTGCGTCTGGTCGATGCCTTCCCGCAGATCGCCATGTTCAAGCACGAGGACATGCCCGGCCTTTCAAAGCTGTCGGCGATCCGCAATGCGTGCAATGGCAAGAGCGGGCGCCGCTACGTCTCCATCCTGTGCGGCAACGGCGGCATCCACTTGCCGCAGGAGTATCTGCGCGGTGCCGATGGCGCCATGACCGGCTTCGCGTTCCCCGACATGATGGTGCGGATGCACGCGCTGTTCGCGGCCGGAAAGCCGGAGGAGGGCGAGGATCTCTACGACCTCTACCTTCCGCTGATGCGCCACGAGTTGCCTGCGGCGGCGCGGCGCCATCCGGTCGGCGGCGATCCGCGCGCCGGGCCCCAAGCTCGATGCCACCGACATGGCAGAACTCGATCGCCTGCTCGCCCGCTTGGCGAAGAAAACCGGCCTCGGGCTCAACGATTTCGAAAAGACCTGAGCGGGCACCCGTATCCTACGGTTGCAGGGGCACACAACCCACCCGCAACTGAGGCGGTGACGCAACGCCTGAGCGCGAAGGGAGGCGGGAATGCGCATCCCCCTCGCATATACGATTGCGCGCCGCTAGGCTTACGGTTCTGCTGGGGCGGGCCACGAATACGGGTGGGAGTTCAAACGAATGTCGCGTCTGGCGCGCCCTGTCGCGCAAGCGAAGCCAACCTATGACGTCATCGTGGTCGGGTCCGGCTACGGCGGCGGCGTCGCGGCGTCGCGCCTTGCCCGCATCGGCCTCAGCGTGGCGGTCCTGGAGCGCGGGCGCGAGTACCTGCCCGGGGAATTCGCCGAAAGCCTGCTCGCTGCCAGTACCTCGACCCAAATCAACACCGGCGGGCGTCGCGTCGGTCCGGCCGATGCGCTCTTCGACGTTCGCGTGGGCAAGGACGTCCATGCTCTCGTCGGCTGCGGTCTCGGCGGCACCTCGCTGATCAACGCGGCCGTCTGCCTGACGCCGGATTCCATGGTGCTCGAAGACGAGGCGTGGCCCGAGGAAATCCGGATCGATCACCGCCTCAACGTCGGCTACCACCGTGCGCGCGAGATGCTCGCCCCGGAGCCCCTGCCTGCAACATCGACGCCGATGAAACTCGCCTCGCTCGAGCGGGCCGGCGCCGCCCTCGGTCATCACGTCGAGCGCGCGCCGCTACACATCGCCTTCGAGGACAAGACCAATGCGGCGGGCGTCGCACAACCGGCCTGCTCACAGTGCGGCGACTGCATGGGCGGCTGCAATACCGGGTCGAAGACGACCGTCCACGCCACCTACCTGACCGATGCCGTGAACCACGGCGCGGAGCTATTCACCGGCGCCAACGTGCGGCTGATCGAGCGGGTCGGCGGCGATCTGTGGCGAGTCGTCTTTCGTCGCAACGATGCGGACGATAGCCACGTCCCCGTCGGCGCGATCACCGCGGCCATGGTGGTGATTGCCGCCGGCACGCTCGGCACCGCCGAAATCATGATGCGCTCACGCGAGCACGGTCTGCGCGTCTCCGATCGGCTCGGCTGGCGCTTCTCGACCAATGCTGACGTCATGTCGTTCGGCTACAACTACGACAAGCCGGTCAATTCGGTCGGCATCGGCCATTCCGGGCGACCCAAGGTGCCGCCGCCCGGACCTGCCGTGGTCGGACTCATCGATCTGCGCCGTCGCCGCGACCCGCTCGACCGCGTGGCGCTAGTCGAGGCGACCGTCCCGAGCGTCATGGCGGGCCTGATGCCGATGCTGCTCGCGAGCGGCGCGAAGCTGGCACCGTCGACAAGCGGCGGCGGCATAGCCGGCCTTCTCGCCGATGCGCGACGCGATGCCGGAAGCCTTGTCGCTGGCGCCTACAAGGGCCCCGTCCATAACAGCCACGCCTTCCTCGCGATCGGTCACGATGGCGCCGCCGG
>LNEA01000636.1 GCA_001464855.1 Rhizobiales bacterium Ga0077530 | reverse complement strand
TCTTCGACGCGGTGCTGCTCGACGCCCCCTGCACGTCGACCGGCACGATCCGCCGTCATCCCGACCTGCTCCATCTCAAGACCGAGGGCGACGTCGCACGCCTCGCCGGATTGCAGGCGCGCTTTCTCACCGCGGCGGCCAACATGGTCGCCCCCGGTGGCACGCTGATCTATTGCACCTGCTCGCTGGAGCCCGAGGAGGGCGAGCAGCAGATCGAAAAATTCCTCGCCGAGAATGCCGAATTCGCGCGCGCGCCGATCAGTGCGTCCGAGGTTGGCGACGTTGCCGAGTGGGTGACGGCGGCCGGCGATATGCGCACGCTGCCGTGCCACATGACGCTCGACCCGTCGTTCAAATCCGGGATGGACGGGTTCTACGCCGCGCGACTCGTGCGCAAGGCGTGATTGCTCACGCCATTCGAACAGGTAGAGGAGCGCGCGGATCGTCGCGCCTCTCGGTCCGGAAAGCTTCGGATCGCGCTGGAGCAGCATGGTCGCGTCATCGCGCGCGGCCGCCAGCAACTCGCCAAACCCAGGCACTTCGGCAACGCGGAACTCCGGGGCCCCACTCTGGCGCGCGCCCAGGACCTCGCCGCCACCTCGCAGCTCGAGGTCCTTTTCGGCAATCAGAAAACCATCCTCGGTCGCACGCATCATCTCGAGGCGCGCCTGCGCGGTTTCGCCGAGCGGCGACTTGTAGAGCAGGATGCAGAACGATTGCCGCGATCCACGGCCGACGCGGCCGCGCAACTGGTGGAGCTGTGCGAGACCGAAGCGCTCGGCGTGCTCGATCACCATAATCGACGCGTTGGGCACGTTGACGCCGACCTCGATGACCGTCGTCGCGACCAGAACCGATAGCTCCGCCGACGAGAATGCGGCCATCGTCTTGTCCTTCGCCGGTCGCCGAGCACTTGCGCGAGATGCGCCGCCCGCGCTTCCGCCGCCGCCAACTCCGAAGTATCGGAGCTTTCGATCAGCGGGCACACCCAATAGATCTGCGCACCTTCGTTGACCGCGCGCCGCAGCCCGTCGACGATTTCTTCCAATCGCTCCGATGATGCCAGCCGCGTGTCGACCGGCTTACGCCCGGCTGGTTTCTCGGTCAGCCGCGAGACATCGAGATCGCCGTAGTGCGTCATCAGCAGCGTGCGCGGGATCGGCGTTGCCGTCATGACGAGGACGTCGGTGCCACCGTCGCCGCCCTTGGCCTGGAGCGCCAACCGCTGGTGCACACCGAAGCGGTGCTGTTCGTCGATCACAGCGAAAGCGAGATCGCGGAAATGCACGTCGTCCCCGACGCAACGCGCTCGAGCAATTCGCGCCGTGGCTTGCCTTTCTCGCGCCCCGTCAGCAGGCCGATGCGCAATCCCGCCGCCGTCGCCAGCGGTTCAATCGTCTCGGCGTGTTGGCGCGCGAGAACCTCCGTTGGCGCCATCAGCGCCGCCTGCGCGCCGGCCTCGACCGCGATCGCCATCGCCATCAGCGCGACGACTGTCTTTCCCGAACCGACGTCGCCCTGCAGCAGCCGCAGCATCCGGCTCGGCGACGCCATGTCCTTGGCGATGTCGGAGATCGCCTTCTGCTGCGAAACGGTGAGCGCGAATGGCAGCGCCGCCGCGATCCGCTGGCGAACGGCGCCGCTGCCCGTCGTCGCGCGCCCCGGCCGCGCTTTCTGGCTCATGCGCACGAGACCGAGCGCGATCTGACCGGCAAGCAACTCGTCATAGGCGATCCGCTGCCATGGCGCACCGCCCGGCGACACGTCCCCCCCATCGATGGGCCGATGCAGCCTGGTCAGCGCCTCGGTCAGCGACGGCCATTGCTTCTTTGCCAGCCACTCCGGCTCCTGCCATTCGGCCAGCATCGGCACCCGGTCCAGCACCTGCCGCATGGCTT
>LNEA01000635.1 GCA_001464855.1 Rhizobiales bacterium Ga0077530 | reverse complement strand
GGCGACCATCCAGGGTTGAGATCGTCGAGCTGGTGCTGGGCGAAATAGCCGACATTGACCCGTTGTGCACCAAAGACCGCGCCGGCGATCGGCGCGAGCCGGCCGGCGATCAGCTTGGCGAACGTGCTCTTGCCATTGCCGTTCTGGCCGAGCAGCGCGATGCGATCGTCCTGGTCGACGTTGAGGTTGAGGCCGGTCAGCACCGGGGCGTCGGGCGCGTAGCCGACGGCCGCGCTTTCGAGCCTCAACAGCGGGCTCGCGAGCAGCTTCTGCGGCGCCGGCAGCCGGAACGGCACGACGCTCTCGTCGACCTGGGCCGCGATCGGCTTCATGCGCGCGAGCGCCTTGACGCGGCTCTGGGCCTGGGTCGCCTTCGATGCCTTGGCCTTGAACCGAATGATGAACGCTTCGATGCGCTTGCGCTCTTCGTCCTGGCGCTTGGCGAGCTTCGTTTCGAGCCGCTGGGTCTCGCGCCGCGCCTCCTCGAAGTCGTCGTAGCCGCCGGCATAGAGCGTTAGACGGCCGCGCTCAAGGTGGAGGACGTGGCTGACGGCGCGGTTGAGGAGGTCGCGATCGTGGCTGATGATCACGACGGTATGGGGATAGGTGCGCAGGTACGTTTCGAGCCACAGCGTTCCCTCAAGGTCGAGGTAGTTGGTCGGCTCGTCGAGCAGCAGGATGTCCGGCTCGAGAAACAGCACCGCCGCCAGCGCGACGCGCATCCGCCAGCCGCCGGAGAACTCGCCGCACGACCGGTTCTGAGCGTCTTCGTCGAAGCCGAGCCCTGCCAGGATCTGCGCCGCCCGGGCGGGCGCGGCGTGGGCGTCGATGTCGCCGAGGCGCTCGTGGATCTCCGCGATGCGGTGGGCGTCCTCGGCGGATTCCGCCTCGGCAAGCAAGCTCGCGCGTTCGGTATCCTGAGCCAGCACCCACTCGATCAGCGATTCGGATCCGCCGGGCGCCTCCTGCGCCACATGCCCGACGCGCAGGCCGCGCTGGATCGTGATCGATCCGTCGTCGGGCGTGAGATCGCCGATGATGAGCTTGAACAGCGTCGTCTTGCCGGCGCCATTGCGGCCAACGAGCCCGACTTTGTGGCCGGTCGGAATCGCGCACGTGGCGCCTGCCAGGATCGGCCGCCCCTCAATGCGGAAACTCAGGTCGTTGATGTGCAGCATGGCGCCGCACTTAGCCCATCCATGGCCCGCTTGTCACCCCAGACGTCATCCGAGTTGGACGCGGAGCGCGGCGGCCGCGGCAATCGGGCCCAGCACCAGCGAGACAAGCGAGAGTGCCGCGAGGATGAGCAGGGAGGCCCCCCCACCACCCGACGGCGCCAGTAGCAAGGCATCGATTGCACCAATGCCGAAGATAAGAGTCGGGATGTAGAGGGGCAGCACAAGAAGCGCGATGAGCAGCCCGCCACGGCGGCTGCGCAATGTCAGCGCCGCGCCGATGGTGCCGATAAAGCTGATCGCCGGCGTACCGATGAGCATGGTCGCGACCAGCGGCGGGTAGGCGGCAAGGTCGAGGTTGAGCATCAGCCCGAGGACGGGTGCCAGAAGCGCCAGCGGCACCGCCGTCGACAGCCAATGGGCGAGCCCCTTCGCCGCGACGACCGCTTCGAGCGGTAGCGGCGCCGTCGCCATGATGTCGAGCGAGCCGTCTTCGAAATCGGTCTCGAACAGACGCCCGAGCGATAGCAGCGCGGAGAGGAGAAACGCCAGCCACAGAATTCCCGGCGCGATCCGCGTGAGCAGCGCCATGTCCGGCCCGAGACTCAGCGGCAGCATCGCCACGACGATCAGATAAAAGCCGAGCGCGGCGCCGACGGCGCTGCCTTCATGGAGGGCGAGGCGCAGGTCACGCCCGAGGAGAGCGAGGAAGGCGCTCATAGCGCGATGTCCTCGCTCATCGCGACAGTCTCCAGCGCCAGCGTTCGCTGGGCCGCAAGCCCGAGCGGCGCGTGCGTCGCCGCGACCAGGATGCCGCCACCATCGAGATGGCCTTGCATTTGCCGCGCCAGCCACGCCTGCGAGTTGGCATCGAGCGACACGGTCGGTTCATCGAGCAGCCACAGCGGTCGCTTGGCGAGCAGCAACCGCGTGAGACCCAGCCGCCGCTTCTGGCCGGCGGAGAGATAACCCGCCGGGATCGATTCGATGTCGAGGAGGCCGACCGCATCCAAGGCGTCGTCGACGCTGGCCCGGTTATCGCCGAGGAAGCGCGCCCAGAAATGTGCATTCTCGCGTACCGTCAGTCCCGCCTTCACGGCATTGGCGTGGCTGACGTAGTGCGCGCATTC
>LNEA01000634.1 GCA_001464855.1 Rhizobiales bacterium Ga0077530 | reverse complement strand
GGTGGTCACGCGATGGCAGCGGGACTGACCGTGGCGCGCGACAAGCTCGATGCCTTGCGCGACTATCTCGGCGCCGCGCTCAAGTCTCCCGCGTCGGCTGCGCGCTCCGTGCGGATGCTGGAAATCGATGGCGCGCTGACGCCGGCGGCCGTCAACGACACGCTGATCGATCTGATCGAACGTGCCGGGCCCTACGGCCAGGGCAATCCGCAGCCGCGCTTCGTTTTTCCCGCCCATCGTGTGCGGTTCGCCAAGGTGATGGGCGAGGCGCACCTGCGGATTACGCTCGAAGCGGATGACGGCAGCCGGCTCGAAGGCATCGCATTTCGCGCCGTCGGCCAGCCGCTCGGCGATCTCCTAACCGGCACCAGCGGGATGCCGATCCATGTCGCCGGCAGCTTGCGCCGCGATACCTGGGGCGGCCGCAATCGCATCGAACTGCAGATCGAGGACGCCGCCGATCCACGCAAACAGGATTGAGCTGATTTTCGGATGGGTGCCTCAAACGAAAAAGGGCCGCACCTCGGTGCGGCCCTTTGAATTTGTCGCGTGACGCGATCAGCCCGGGAACTTGTAGTCGAGCAGGCGGGCGTTCATGTAGCCCTGCTCGGCGATGCGGTTCCAGCCCATCAGCTCTCGGCGCGATTTGAGGTAAGACGCGGTGACCTCGCGGGTGAGCGGATCCTTGTCGTCAAGCATCTCCTGGATGACTTCGCCGGCGGCGTTGCCGTAGCCCGTGAGGAAATCGTTGGGGAAGCGCTTGAGCTGGACGTTGTGCGTCTGGATGAGCGTCTGCAGCGCCTGACCATTGCGAGCATTGAACTCGGCGAGCAGCTTGTCGGCCTCGGCCTTGCAGCATTCTGCGAAGATGCGCTGCACGTCCTTCGGCAGCGCCGTCAGCTTTTTCTTATCGACTGTCACTTCGAGCGTCGTGCCGCCTTCGTGCATGCCCGGCCAGTAGTAGTATTTGGCGACCTTGTGGAAGCCGAACGCGAGGTCGTTGTACGGTCCGACCCACTCGGTCGCATCGATCGCCCCCGACTGGAGCGCTGCGAACAGCTCGCCGCCCGGCAGGTTGATGATCGTCATGCCGAGCTTCTTCAGCGCTTCCCCGCCGAGGCCGGGTATGCGCATCTTCATGCCCTTGACGCTGTCGGTGTTGGTGATTTCCTTGTTGAACCAGCCGCCCATCTGGACGCCGGTGCCACCCGCGTGGAAACCCTTGAGGCCGAACGGGTCGAGGATCTTGTCCCAGAGTTCCTGGCCGCCGCCGTAGTTCATCCAGGCGGTCGTCTCCGAGCAGGTCAGTCCGAAAGGCACCGCGGAAAAGAACTGGAGCGCCTTGCTCTTGTTCGGCCAGTAGTACGGCGCGGCGTGCATCAGGTCGGCGGCGCCGCGCGTGACAGCGTCGAAGCTCTCGAAGGGCGGCACCAGTTCGCCGGCGGCGAACACTTTGATCGAAAGGCGGCCGTCGGTCGCCGTGGTGACGCTTTCAGCGAAGCGGTTGGCGCCGGTGCCCAGGCCTGGAAAATTCTTCGGCCACGTCGTGACCATCTTCCATTCGGTTTTGCCCTGGGCAATCGCCGGAGTGGCGAGAACAGACGTTCCCGCGGCCGCGCCGGTGAGCGCCGCGCCCTTGAGAAACTGCCGACGTTTCAGAAGCTTCTTCTCAGTCATTGGCGACATCCTCCCATGCGAGCCCGATACCGATCGGGCGATTGGAAGGGGTCTTTAGTCGGTCTACAGCCGGATGGAAAGCCGAATTCAGGCGACGCTGGCGCGCAGCAGGTCGTGCACGTGGACGAGCCCGATCGGTTTGCCGCGCTCGACCACGAACAGCGTCGTGATCCGCGACTTGTTAAGGATATCCAGCGCGGCTGACGCGAGCGTCGTCGGCTTGATCGTCTTCGGTGTCGGGGTCATGACCTGCCCCGCCATGGCAGTCAGGAGCGTCGGCCCCATGTGACGGCGAAGGTCGCCGTCCGTGATGATGCCAACGAGTTGCCCGTTGCCGTCGACGACTCCAAGGCATCCGAGCGCCTTCTGGGTCATCGTGACCAATGCTTCGGTCATCGGCTCATCGACGCGCGCCAGCGGCAAGCGATCGTCCTTGTGCATGAGATCGGCGACGAACTTGAGCTGTGCACCGAGCGATCCGCCGGGATGGAAGACCTTGAAGTCGGTCGCGGAAAAGCCGCGGGCCTCGAGCAGTGCCACCGCGAGACAGTCACCGATGACGAGCTGCATCGTTGTCGAGGTCGTGGGAGCGAGGCCGTGCGGGCAGGCTTCGCTGGCGCGCGGCAGCTCGATCACCACGTCGGATGCCTGTCCGAGACCGGACGTTGCCCGCGACGTGATCGAGATCAGCGGCACGCCAAAGCGGCGCGAGTAGTTGACGAGATTCTTCAATTCGATCGTTTCGCCGGACCAGGAGATCGCGAGCAGAACATCCTGCGGCGTGATCATGCCGAGATCGCCGTGCGCGGCCTCGGAGGGGTGGATGAAGAACGCGGGCGTGCCGGTGGAGGCGAAAGTCGCGGCAATCTTGCGGCCGATGTGGCCGGATTTGCCGATGCCGCTGACAATGACGCGGCCCTGGACCTTGCGCAGCGCCTGGACCGCGGCCTCGAAGGCCTCGCCGAGACCGTTGCGTAGCGCGACCATGAGTGCGGTCAAGCCGGAGCTTTCCGCTTCCAGGGTCCTCAGCGCGCTGGTGATGGCCAGCGACAACGGCTCGGCCGTCGCGGCGATTTCAGGTTTTCTCGACATGGACCGGCGTTGGACGAGAGATGCCATGAGTAGCCCCCTGAGACTTAGTCTCGTTGGCCCGGCCACGCAAACCCCCAAGTTGATGCGTGTCCGAACGAATCGCTCCCCGATCCGATCGATGTGACACGAGGCGGGCCTCTGGGGCAAGCAAAGCGGATCGCATGCTTTCGTGCGCGGGGCATATGTCAGGTATGGGCAAAGTGCTCGGCCGGTGGGCGTGCCTTCGCGATGGACATCGTTTAACCTGATTGGCGGACCACCGACGATCACAACAAAAGCATCGGGGAGAATTCCGCCGTGACACAGGGCCATCCAGCCGAGCCGCGCCGCCCATGGGCGCAGGCGAGTTATTATCCCGACCCCGCGATCCGCATTCTCGATCCGAGTTTCCAGAAATACGTGATCGCGCTCGGTGCCGTCGAGCAACTCGCGACCGGTTTTCGCTGGGCCGAGGGGCCGGTCTGGTTCGGCGACGGGCGCTACCTGCTGTGGAGCGACATACCCAACAACCGCATCATGCGCTGGGACGAGGAAACGGGCGTCACGTCCGTCTATCGCAAGCCCTCCGACTACGCGAATGGCAACACGCGCGATCGCTATGGCCGGCTCGTTACCTGCGAGCACGGTGGCCGGCGTGTCACCCGCACCGAGTACGACGGCCGCATCACGGTGCTCGCCGATCGCTTCGACGGCAAGCGGCTCAATTCGCCGAACGATGTCGT
>LNEA01000633.1 GCA_001464855.1 Rhizobiales bacterium Ga0077530 | reverse complement strand
GCGAGGGCAGAGATGGCTGGCGCCAGCGCAAGGAACAGTAGGCCGACCGGACCTCCGCGGGGTGGTTGGGCCCGCATGGTTGTCGAGCTTCATGTAAACGATCTGGCAGCCAGCCTCTCATTCTGGCAGGGAGTCCTCGCGTTCGGGATCGCTTTCGAGAGACCTGAAGAGGGATTTGTCTATCTGGAGCACTCGGAAGGTCATCAGATCATGCTGTGCCAACGGCACGGTCGCTTTGAGACCGGGACTTTGGAACCACCCCTCGGCCAAGGCGCCATGTTCCAGATATACTTAGCCGACATCGGGCCAGTTCTATCGGCTCTGGCGGAGCGGCATTGGCCGATCTATCTCGGGCCGCGATCGGTGTGGCGCGCGACCGGTGACCATGAAAGCGGTCAGCGAGAAGTCTTCGTGCAAGACCCGGACGGCTACCTGCTCATGGTGGCTGAGTCTATAGGTCGGAGGTCGCTTCATAAATCGACCGGTGTTTGATTCTAGCCGAACCACGTTCCGAAAATTAGCGGGCTGTGGATCTACAGGCTATAAGCCGGAAATCTGATTCCGGGCCACTTCTATGGCCTTGTAACGCGGACGCAGCCATGAGTGACGTAAAACAACCGATCCCACTGTCGACGCAGCGCGCCGGTGCGCTCACGGGCCGCGTGCGGGTGCCCGGTGACAAGTCGATCTCGCATCGGGCGTTAATGTTCGGCGCGCTCGCGACGGGGCGGACGCGGGTGCGTGGTCTGCTCGAAGCCGAGGATGTGATCAATACGGCGCACGCGGTCACCGCGCTCGGTGCGCCGGCCGCCAAAAAGGGTGATGTGTGGGAGATCACCGGGCGTGGTACCGGTGGCCTGTCGCAACCGGAAGGGCCGCTCGATTTCGGCAACTCGGGGACGGGCACGCGGCTGATGCTGGGCCTGATCGCCGGCCACCCGATCGAGGTGAGCATGATTGGCGACGCCTCGCTGTCGCGCCGGCCGATGGGCCGGGTGCTCAATCCGCTGCGCCAGATGGGGCTCGAGGTCGTCGACGACAAAGACAAGTTGCCGCTGACGGTGCGTGGCACCGACCAGCTTTTGCCGATGGAATATACGCTTCCCGTGCCGAGTGCGCAGGTCAAGAGCGCGGTTTTGCTCAAGGAAGCGACGCGCGATCACACCGAGCGGATGCTGCGCTACTTCGGCGCCGAGGTGCGCAGCGAGGCTGGCGCGGGCGTCACGCGCATCACCGTCAAGGGCGATGCCGAGCTCGAAGGCCGCGACGTCACCGTGCCGGGCGACCCCTCATCGGCCGCCTTCCTGATCGCGGCGGCAGTGGTGGTGCCGGGCTCCGACGTGACCGTCGAGGGCGTTCTGGTCAACCCGACCCGCACCGGCTTCTATACAACCCTGAAGGAGATGGGTGCCGACGTCACCTTTCTCAATCCACGCGAGGAGGGTGGCGAGCCGATCGCGGATATTCGCGCCCGCGGCTCCAAGCTCAAGGGCGTGACGGTCCCGCCCGAGCGCGCGCCGTCGATGATCGACGAGTATCCGGTGTTGGCGGCGATCGCGGCGTCCGCCGATGGCGTGACGCGCATGGAGGGTCTCGCCGAGTTGAAGGTCAAGGAGAGCGACCGGCTCGCCGCAACCGCTACCGGTCTGATCGCGAATGGCGTCGACGCCCGCGTCGAGGGCGACGCGCTGATCGTCAGGGGCAGCGCAACCGTGAAAGGCGGCGGCACGGTGGCAACGCACCTCGACCACCGCATCGCCATGGCATTCTTGACGCTCGGTCTCATCAGCGACGCACCAGTGACGGTCGACGACGCTCGCGTGATTGCAACGAGTTTTCCCGAATTTCGGGGCCTGATGGAGCGCCTCGGCGCGCGCTACGCCTGATTGAGCGCCTCGGCGCGAGAAACGAATTGAGGGTAAAGTATTGATGAGGGTACGACCATGATCATAGCCATCGACGGTCCGGCGGCATCGGGCAAGGGGACGATCGCCACGCTGGTCGCCGAGCACTTCGGCTATGATTGCCTCGACACCGGTCTCCTCTATCGCGCGGTGGCGCGGGATGTGCGGGCGCGGGGCGGCGCACTCGATGACGAGGCTGGAGCGGCACGCGCCGCGGCGGCACTCGATACGACGACGCTCGATGACGCGGAATTGCGCACCGCGGCGATGGGTGAAGCGGCGTCGGTGGTGGCGGGTCATCCAGCGGTGCGGGCGGCGTTGCTCGATCTGCAGCGGCAGTTCGCCCGCCGTCCTCCGGGCGCCGTGATCGACGGGCGCGACATCGGCACGGTCGTGTGCCCCGATGCCGACGTCAAAATTTTTGTCACGGCCGACGTCGAAGTCCGGGCGCGCCGCCGCTTTGATGAGCTGGTGCACCGTGGCGAGGCGGTCACCTTCGAGGGGGTTCTCGACGTGATCCGCAAGCGCGACGCGCGGGACCAGGGGCGGGCGGCCGCGCCACTTCGCCCGGCCCCGGATGCGGTGGTCCTGGATACAACCAACATCACGGTCATTGCGGCGCTGCAGGCGGCCCTGGACATTATCGCGAAGGTCACGGGCGCCAAAGCTTAGGGGCAGGTGTCGCCAGCCGAGGCGGGACCTCAGTTCGCTACCGCGAAGCGGCCCCTTGCGCTGGGGCGCCCAAAGGTCTATTTCACCCCTGTTCGAAGCCGCCTCGGACTGATCAAGAGGAAAATCAGCCAGGGGGCCTGCTGAAACAGCGGGCCAAATCCCACCCTGCGGGCCATGCCCTCCGGCGACGGTGCCAGAACGAATTAGCCAGAACAACCGGCGCAAGCTTCGGGAGTGTGGCGTGCGGGCCGATGGGCCGGCACGAGGCATTCCGTTAGCGGCGTTCCGATCCGACATCAGGCGCCCGGCCCAGGCCGGCTGCGTCGTACACCCTTAGATGAACACATGGAGCATTGATGAGCACGACAGCCGCACCGCATGAAATGAACCCGTCGCGGGCCGATTTCGAAGCCCTGCTGAACGAAAGCCTCTCGGGCAATGGCGCCTTCGAGGGCCAGGTCGTCAAAGGCAAGATCACGGCGATCGAGAAGGATCTCGCCGTCATCGACGTCGGCCTCAAGATGGAAGGGCGCGTGGCGCTCAAGGAATTCGGCACGACCGGCCGTAACAGCGACCTCAAGGTCGGTGACGAGGTCGAGGTCTACCTGGAGCGCGTCGAGAATGCGCTCGGTGAGGCCGTCCTCTCGCGTGACAAGGCGCGCCGCGAAGAGAGCTGGACCCGCCTCGAGAAGAAGTTCGAAGCCAACGAAAAAGTCGAAGGCGTCATCTTCAACAAGGTCAAGGGTGGCTTCACGGTCGACCTCGACGGCGCCGTGGCGTTCCTGCCGGGTTCGCAGGTCGATATCCGCCCGGTCCGCGACATCGGGCCGCTGATGAACATCCCGCAGCAGTTCCAGATCCTCAAGATGGACCGCCGCCGCGGCAACATCGTCGTCTCGCGCCGTTCGGTGCTCGAGGAGACGCGGGCCGAGCAGCGGACCGAGATCGTCGCCCGTCTCGGCGAAGGTCAGGTCATCGACGGCGTGGTCAAGAACATCACCGACTACGGCGCGTTCATCGATCTCGGCGGCATCGACGGTCTGCTCCATGTCACGGACATGGCGTGGCGTCGCGTCAACCACCCGAGCGATGTCGTCAACGTCGGCGACACCGTGAAGGTGCAGATCATCCGCATCAATCCGGACACGCAGCGCATCAGCCTCGGCATGAAGCAGCTCCAGTCCGATCCGTGGCAGGGCATTGAGGCGAAGTACCCGGTCGGCACGCGCTTCTCCGGCACGATCACGAACATCGCCGATTACGGTGCGTTCGTTGAGCTGGAGCCCGGCGTCGAGGGCCTGATCCACGTCTCCGAGATGAGCTGGACCAAGAAGAACACGCACCCCGGCAAGATCGTTTCGACCAGCCAGCAGGTCGACGTGCAGGTGCTCGAGGTCGATCCCAACAAGCGCCGCATCAGCCTCGGCCTCAAGCAGACCCAGGACAATCCGTGGGACGGCTTCCTGACGACGCACCCGAAGGGCACGATCGTCGAGGGTCCGATCCGCAACATCACCGAGTTCGGCCTGTTCATCGGCCTCGACGGCGGTGTCGACGGCATGGTCCATCTCTCCGACCTCGACTGGAACAAGTCGGGCGACGAGGCGATCAAGGACTACAAGAAGGGCGACAACGTCAAAGCTGTGGTGCTGGACGTCGACAGCGCGAAGGAGCGCATCTCGCTCGGCATCAAGCAGGTTGGCGGTGACCCGCTCGACACGCTCGCCAAGTTCAAGAAGGGCGACCCCGTCACCTGCGAAGTCATCGTCGTCGAGGCGAACGGCATCCAGGTCAAGATCGCCGACACCGAGATCACGAGCTACATCAAGCGCTCGGATCTGTCGCGCGATCGGTCGGAGCAGCGGCCGGAGCGGTTCAACGTCGGTGACAAGGTCGACGGCGCCGTCATCAGCGTCGACAAGACCACGCGGCGTATCGCGGTGTCGATCAAGGCGCTGGAGATCGCCGAGGAGAAGCAGGCGGTTGCTCAGTACGGCTCGACCGACTCGGGCGCTTCGCTCGGCGATATCTTCAAGGCAGCCTTGAAGCGTCGCGAGGGTGGCGAAGAAGTCGAGAAGTAATAGTCTGCACGATGACGCCGGCGCCGCGGACGTGCCACGTTCGCGGCGTCTTGCTGTCTGATGGTCTGGCCGGTGGCTGGGCGGATCATCCGATTGGGCCGGAGCTGGGAGCTGAGGAATGCCGGTGAGCGGCGAGCCGAATGTTCGAGTGCATCCGGCGATCAGCAGTATCGATTCCGCGAGCTGGGACCGCCTCGCGGCTCCGGACGGCACCCCGCTCAATCCATTCGTCACCCACGCGTTCCTGGCCGCGCTGGAACGTTCCGGCAGTGTCGGCGGCCGCACGGGATGGCGGCCCTGCCATCTGACGCTCGAACAGGATGGTCAGATCACGGGCGCCGCGCCCTGTTACCTGAAGACCCACAGTCAGGGTGAATACATCTTCGACTACGGCTGGGCCGAAGCCTACGAGCGCGCTGGCGGCAAGTATTATCCAAAGCTGCAAATTGCCGTCCCGTTCACGCCGGTTCCGGGCCCGCGCCTGCTCGTCGGGTCCGGCGACGGCGCCGAGGCGCGCGAGCAGATGCTGATGGCCGGCGCGATCGCGCTTGCCGGTGAGATCGACGCCTCGTCGGTTCACGCGACGTTCCTGAGCGAGGGCGAATGGTCGCGCGCTGGTTCCGCCCGCGGCTGGCTGCAGCGCACCGACCAGCAGTTTCATTGGCAGAATGCGGGCTACGCGACCTTCGACGATTTTCTTGGCGGCTTGGCGTCCCGCAAGCGCAAGGCGGTCCGCCGTGAGCGCGCCGAGGCGATGAGCGCTGGACTCGTCATCGAGCACGTCACGGGGGGCGCGATCACCGAGGCGCACTGGGATGCGTTCTTCACGTTCTACATGGAGACCGGCAGCCGCAAATGGGGCCGGCCGTACCTCAACCGCAAATTCTTCTCGATGCTCGGCGAGGCGATGGCCGATCGCTGCCTCCTCGTGATGGCGCAGCGTGATGGCGACTACGTTGCCGGCGCCCTCAACCTGATTGGCGGCGATTGTCTCTATGGCCGCTACTGGGGATGCACCGAGCATCACCCGTTCCTGCATTTCGAGATCTGCTACTATCAGGCCATCGAGATCGCGATTGCGCGCAAGCTCGCGCGTGTCGAGGCCGGCGCCCAAGGCGAGCACAAACTCGCACGAGGCTATATGCCGACGCCGACCTACTCGGTGCATTGGATCGCGGACGCCGGCTTTCGCAAGGCGGTCGCGCGCTATCTGGTCGAGGAGCGACAGTTCATGGACCAGCAGCGCGCCGCGCTCGCCGAGTATGGTCCCTATAAGAAAGCCGAGGGCGCGGTCGATCACGACTGAGCGCACCACCCATTCGAGCGTTAGGGAGACGCCACCATATGACGATTTCAACAATTGGTTTTATCGGCCTCGGCGTCATGGGCGAGGCGATGTGCCGGAATCTCGCCCGCAAAGGCGCCTGGAAGGTCGTGGCCTTCGACCAGAAGGTCGATCCGCTCGAGCGACTGCGCGCTGATGGCGTCGGTGTTGCGACGTCACTGCGGGGGCTCGCGCAGGCGGCCGACGTCGTCATCCTGTGCCTGCCCGGTGGCCGTGAAGTCGAGATCGTCACGCAGGGTGCGAGCGGCCTCATATCCATGATGCGTCCTGGGCAAATTCTCATCGACATGTCGACCGCGCCACCGGCACTGATGCGCAAGCTCGCTGCTGACCTCGCCGCCAAGGGCGCCGACTTCGCCGACGCACCGATCGCGCGCACGCGGCGCGCGGCGGTTGACGGCACGCTCTCGATCATGGTCGGCGGATCCCCCGAAATCTTCGCGCGCATCAA